>JAGQPC010000758.1 GCA_020426925.1 Planctomycetales bacterium
GGGCCGCCGGGAACGGGCAAGACGACGCTGGCTCGACTTTTGGCAAACGAAACACGGGCGGTCTTTCGCCAGTTGAGCGCGGTCACAAGCGGCGTCAAAGACATTCGCGAAGTCCTTGAAGAAGCGAGAAACGAACTTGCCGCGGCGGGCAATCGCACTCTGTTGTTTATCGACGAGATTCATCGATTCAACAAATCGCAGCAAGACGCGTTACTGCACGACGTCGAAGACGGAGTCGTGATACTCATCGGAGCGACGACTTCAAATCCGTTCTTTGCAGTGAACAGTGCACTCGTCAGCCGCAGTCAAATCTTTCAGTTCGAGCCTTTGTCTCCGGACGATATCAAGGCTCTCCTACGTCGGGCACTGACCGATAAAGAGCGCGGGCTCGGCAGCATTCCTGTTAACGCGCACGACGACGGGATCGATTTTTTGGCTGATGTGTGCGACGGTGATGCGCGTCGAGCATTGTGCGCTTTAGAAGTCGCAGTGCTTTCTGCCGAAGAGAAGCCGGTTGAGCTCAATCGCAATCTCGCGGCCGAATCGGTCCAACGGAAAGCGATCGACTATGACGCGACGGGAGACTCGCACTACGATTGCGCAAGTGCGCTGATCAAAAGCATGCGTGGTTCCGATCCCGATGCGGCGTTGTATTGGTTGGCAAGGATGCTCGAGGGCGGTGAAGACATTCGATTCCTTTGCCGGCGTCTTGTCATTTTGGCCAGCGAAGACATTGGAAACGCCGACCCGCAAGCATTGCCATTGGCCGTCGCCACCATGCAAGCATGCGAATTCGTTGGACTGCCCGAATGTCAGTTGACTCTTTCGCAAGCCGTTACGTATCTCGCTTGCGCTCCGAAGTCCAATGCGGCAACGGCAGCCATAGGTGCAGCTCGCGCGGACATTCGAGAAGGCCGCATCGTGCCTGTTCCGGTCCATCTGCGAGACAGCCACTACGGCGGAGCGAAAGAGTTCGGTCATGGAGAAGGGTACGTCTATTCACACAACGAAGCCGACGGAGTCGCCGAACAAGACTATCTCGGCATCGACCGGCTTTACTACGATCCCGCAGATCGAGGGTTCGAATCTGAGTTGCGCACTCGCCTGCAAGCGATCCGCAAGAAACTCGGTCGTGGCAGCACGGCGAACGAATCGACGTCGTAAGAAAAGCCGTGAATGCTTCCAAAAAAGTATGTGCGGGATCGCAAGCTAGAAGCTTACGCCACGGCGGCTGAATCGCGGTCGTTCAACTATGACACTTCGTAGTCCGGCGGATTGTCGCGGTCCCAGGCCATTGACTCGCGAAATGCATCTTCCAGATTGGAAAACCATCCACAATCCATTCCCATCCTCAGGTACTCCCCTGCGATCGCCAACAAACCCCAAGGGTCCGATGGCCCGAATCCATGTTCGCAATATGCAATGCACGTATTGCTTGGGACGTGATCTAGGAAAATCCAGCAGGGGAATTCTTGTTCAGGCTCTCCATAATCCCATCCTCGCATCTCGCACCGAGGCGGCACGATCAAAGGCTTTATCGCGCTAAGCACGGCTTCATCAGTGATATTCGCAACTTCCGCAAGGACCTTCTTTTGGACGGCATCTTTGTCGAGCATGGCATGTTTTGGCATTCGTGGTCTAGTTTAGCTTAGCTTGCGTTCGTCCATGCTCGCGAGCGCGATTGCAGCGACTTCGTCAAGTTCCTCGTAGTGTTCTGAATCGGTCGGATTCGAGACGAGGCGTTCAAGTTCTGAACGAAATACTTCTGCACTACCGCTGTCCAAATCCCTGATGAGGCTGATGCACCAGTATTTCCAAATCATGTCGTCTCCGTCGAGGACCTTTTGTATCTCGGGGACAATGGCTTGACCGAGCGAAGCAAGAAACGGTGCCAGTTTTTGTGCGACTGGCCAATTCATGTCCTGAATCCATTCCATCATGTTCGGGATGTATGGAGCGACACGAGGGTATCCCATCTCAATGAGACGGTCAGCCCGATCAACAGCGAACTTGCTGCGAATCAGTAGGTCATCTTCAGTGCACATTGGTTACGGTGGGAGCTTATATCGCGGAGTTGAATCAACTGTAGTCCGCCAACGTTTGTACGTCTCGATCAAGTGTGTCTTGCAACCGATCGCGTTCGAGTTCATAGTCGATTGCCAGAAACATAATCAACTCGCTATCCGGTCGTCACGTTTTCTGATTCGTGCAAATACGAATCGGATACCGGATAGTTGCGGAATCGGATCGAGTAGAAGTCTTCGAACCATTTGCTGATGCTGCTCTCGATGCCACTGTCGTATTCGGGTGCTACGTGCAGTGTCTTGCCGTAGAACTCGTGACGGACGTCGCCTTCTTCCGCCAAGATGATTCCCGATTTGATCACGTATCGGGGCAGCTCAAACATGGTCTCTTTGTTCTCGTGCGGAGTGTAGATCGTGATGTCGGCGTCGGCTCCTGGGCCAAGATGGCCTTTGTGTTTTAGGCCCAAGATTCTTGCGGGGCCCGCTCGAGTGATCACGGCGATTTCGCCTAACGTGTATTCGCGGTCGAGGTCCGCGAGCTGTGATCGGTTCACGACGTCGGGGTGAACGGTTTTCAAAATCTCGTGCCGATAATTTCGATCCATCAACAGACGGATAATTTGAGGATAGGCGAGGAACGATCCGCCATTTGGATGGTCGGTGCTCATGACGACTCGCCAAGGATCTTCCACCATTAAATACCACTCGAGCCCGATCGCCCATTGCAGAGCGTGAACGAGGCTCTTGTTGCGGTATTTGATGGGAGCGATGCCGCAGCCTGCTTCCATTTCGGTGTCGGCGCTGAACCACTTTGTGCCGTAAACATTCGACAGAAAATAACCCAGCGGTCCGTCGCCTGTCATGCTGGTCGTTTCGCCAAACAATACTTGTCCGACGTCGACCGTGACGTTTGGATGCGAGTTGACATAGTCGGCCAAGGGAGCGACTTTCGAGTTGAACGTGTTTTCGTCGCCTTCGCCGCCTCCGTAACTGTGAAACTGAATGTGCGTAATGTGGCCGCGGTGTCCTTCGAGAGCTTCCATCGAACCGAGCGTTGTTTGCCAGTTACCGGGCATGCCCAAATTGTTGCAATGGATGTGAGAGGAGTGTGGCAGATGCAGGTCGTCTACGGCTTTGGACACTTCGCGAATGATCTGACGGGGAGTGACATCAAAATGGTCCACGACCGAATCGATGCCGCTGACGTTGCCCGCTTGTTGCTGCTTCCAAACTTCGACTCCACCAGGATTCACGATTTTCGCCGCATATCCCTTTGCCGCACCGAGCAACCAACCGACAAACGCTTTTACTCGCTCTGGCTCTTCATCGTGAATCGCGTTCATGATGTAGTGATTGTTGCCCATTAGGACATAGAAGCCCTTGTCGATGCACGGCGTATCGCCAAATTCTTCATGCGTGTGCCGAGCGGACAATGGCGGAACGGCAGCATCGAATGCCGTTGTGTAGCCGAGGCCGATGTACTTGTAGCCTGTCGCGAAGGTGCTTGGGACACTGCCCAACGTACCACTGTGCGTGATCGACGTTCGGTGAACGGGCTCGGCGCGACGCTTTTCTTCAGGCCTCATTTTTCGAGCGGCGTTAACCTTCGGACCAGCGATGTGGCAGTGCATGTCAACACCGCCAGGCATGATCACAAGGCCGCTCGCGTTCAGCGTTCGGTTTGGCTGGATGAAGGGATCAGACGGAGGCTCGACGATTTTGCCGTCGCAAATCCAAAGGTCTTTAACTTGGCCGTCTATATTATTCGCCGGATCGTAGACATATCCGCCTGAGATCTTGAAGTACTCTGGCATTCGAATCGCTCACCGATCGTCAGTGTTCCAAATCAATAAAAAACGGACAGCTGGGCACGGGCTGCGTGGCCGACTGTCCGCGATGGAACTCATTATGACGTATCGATCTCGGTCTTGCGAGATATGCGTCAAATGTTGATTTGTACGAGAAACTAGAACAAATCGTCGACACCGGCTTCTTCGCCTTCGGTGTCCTTGACAACATTGTCGAGTTCCTTTTCGTCAACCGATTCCAGACTGATTTCTGCGATCCGAAGGTCGGAGCTGCCGCCTGAACGGTTGTGCAGCGAGATCGCCATGACGTGTTCGCCTGGAGCCAGTTTCTTTTTAATGGCGTACTTGTTGACTTTCGTTTCGGCGGAACCGCTCGTTGTGTTTTCGGCGAACAAATCGTAGCGGTCCTTCTCGTCTTTTTTTACGTTGTCGCGAAGGACTTCTTCGCCATCGATGTAGACGATGATACCGTCATCACGCTGGCATTTGAAAAGTAACGCCGTATGTTCGTCTTTTGAGATAAACCTCAACCGGAAGTAGGCCGATTTCCGCTTTGACTCGGCGGCGATATCTTCGCCGTTCTGGGCCTCCGGGGCATCTTCCGGCTGACCAAGGTCGACGCCTTCAAAGTTGCTGTCACCGTATCCGAACCCGCCATGCTCTCCTGGCTTGTCTTTGCCTTTCTTCCAACCGGAATCGTCAAAGTCCGCCTTCATGAACGTTGAATGAAAGTCCTTCACCGTTTCGGCTGGATCCTTGCCATCGGTCGGGTGAAGATAACGCCATTCTGAATCGTTAGTAATCAAGACATCAGCACTGATAACGCGTGCAAAGCAGCAAGCGACGATTCCAAACACGACCAATCGTTTCATCGGACTAATCCTCCGTCCATCGACTCTGACCCGGTTTTCAACTCAGACCACGTATTCTAGGTTAGGCAGGAATACGCGACAACGAACTAGTGTTCGCGAGTTGGTGCACACAATTGCAATCAATTGACAAAAAAACTGCAAATAAGAATTATCTGTGTGGAAAAGGAGTGAAACTATGCTGCGGGAACGGCTCAATGTGGCGATTGCTGAAATCGAGTTTGCACGCAGTTACACACACACGCTGCTTGACGACTTATCTGACGAAGCGTGGCTTGAAATTCCCGCTGGGGGAGTCTCGAACATCGCATGGCAAGTTGGGCATTTGGCGATGGCTCAGTACGCATTGACCATGATTCGAATTCGAGGCAAAGAGCCAACGGATTCTGAATTCATCACCAGTAAATTCTTTAAACGTTACAAGAAAACGTCGTCGCCATCTGCAGACGCATCGGCGAACGAACCGCTGGACGAAATTCGCAAAACTTTCGCAGCCGTTCATCAGCAGGCGTTGAAAGAGCTGCCATTGTGCACGGACGAGACGTTGAGCGAAACTTTACCCGCACCAACGGCCGTGACAGAGACGAAACTTGGCTCGATCTTTTTTTGCAGCAAGCACGAAATGCTTCACGCCGGGCAAATCGGAATGATCCGGCGCATGCTGGGCAAAGACCCGGTACGCTAGTTCGCGACATAGCTTCCTGACGCGAACGCGTAGACAAAATCGGACGAGCCAAATTTGCCGTCGCAATTCCAGTCGCCGGTGGCCCAAGTTGCAATTTTATCTTTTTCAAATACGTTCGCCTGGAACACTTGAACGAAATCGGTCGAGTCAAACGTCCCATCAAGATTGGAATCGCCTATGACGGATCCGATCGAAGCCAAGAAGGTTTCTAGGTCACGGAGGTCTACATCACCATCGTGATCCAAATCGAAATCTAGGTCTCTCTGACCAATCGCGAAGCAAATGACGTCGACATCGGATGGCTCGATGGTTCCGTTTCGATCTAAATCGCCTGCAAGTTGAAACTCGACATTCTCAAGCGCCGACCACTCGTCACCGTTGAGAACTCGCAGCCGCAAGGTCTGCGTTCCGGGAACTCGCAGTGAATCAGACGTGATCTGTGAGGCGGATGGATTGATTTCGCCGCCCGGCAACCTTGGATCCGAACCGTCCGTTGTGTAGTAGATCGTGCCCGCTTCGTTTGGATTCGAAATCGGCAACTCGAAATTCGCCTCAATCGTTCCGCCTCGCTGTTCGAGCACGGGAGGTGCAGTTGCCGGATAGAACCCTGAGCGAGTATAGCGGTCAATCACAATGTCACCGCGTTGAGGAAAATAGACTTCGTTCAATTCAGCGATGCGAGGCAGCCAATCGTCGTCGCGAGTTCGCGCGGGCTCGACGTGATCCATCCAACCGTCGCCCCAACGAGCTGATTCGCCGACTACGGCTCGATCCACAATCTTCGCGAGTTCATCATGTCGAGCGATATTTGCTGCGGGAGTCAGCACGCCGTCGTTGAACATGTGTTTGTAGATTCGATCTGCCATCGCGATCTTGAACTCGTCGTTGCGTCTGAGACCTTCGAGAATAATTCCAGGTCCTTGGCGTTGAAAATCGGTAATCCGATTTGTGTTGAGTCCCTTGAAAAAGAACTCGGCATCCCACGAATGGAATTGCCACTTTTCACCTTCAGACCGCTTTCGTGACGCATACCAATTGTTTTGCGGCCAATCGATGTTCCCGCCGTATTGGTTCAGGATCAGATAGTCGATGAAGTTGTCCATGTCGACAAGTTGGCTGACTGTTTCGTAGTCGCGGTCTCGTGCCGCGGCGATCAAGCGGTTCCATTCGTCTTGTGTACCGTCGACGAGTCCGCCGTGCGACATGACGTCGTAGTCTTCCTTGCGCCCGCCATTGTGTTGCGCCAAAAACGAAGCGTCCGGACGTTCGACCGGGTTATAAACGCCCCAGTAAAGACCGTTCACATACAAGTGCACAAACATTCCGTTCGATGTCAGGCCACCCATTTCCTCTTGCGTTTCGGCAGCCCATCGATCGGTGACCATTGTGTAGTCGGCGCCCGTTTGTTCACCGCCACGATTTCCGCGAGACCACGAATAATTGTAGTTTGCTCGCAGAATCAGCGTGTCGAACGTGTCTACTTCGCCTTCGCCGAACAGTGGGTAGTTCAGTTTCGTGTCGCCATATGTTCCACGGAAAAACAAACGAAACGAATGCTTGGCCGTTCCCGAAGGGCGACGTCCAAATCCGCCGTGCACTCGCAATCCCGCATCAATTTGAAACAACGTGTGATTGTTGGAGTCAAAGAATTCTGCCGAGCCGGCCCGCTCCCATTCGACGCCGCGTTTGGTTGAGTTGCTGTAGATCCCCGATTCCGAATCCCAAAGATCGTCCGGATTGATTGTGAGTGAAATCGTCGGCAGAGACTTTAAGTCGTCTTTGATCGTGTCGCGATATCGAATGTCGTTGACGACCTGCTGATCCATTTCGTAATTCGCTGGAACGGGACTTCCTTGTTGAGCTTCCGTGCTACCGAACGGAAATAGTCCCCAGGTTTCGGGAAGCCCTTCTCCGGTTTGGCGGATCACGTCGTCCAGATAAACAAACGTATGTGTGACAACGTCGGATGAGATTAAGCCGTCTTTGATCGCATAGGCACGTAGCGGAGTCGTGGTCGAAACGTGGATCGGAACCGTATAAACGATTCCATTTTCTTCGGTCGGTTTCGAACCGTCCGTTGTGTAGCGGATGACTGCGTTTGGAGTGTCCGTTTCGATCGCGACCGTGATGGCTGCGTCGTAGAACCCTCGCTGCTCCGAAAAACGGATTTCATCCACAAATCCATCGAACACTTGATCGACGCCGACGTTGGGGCCGCCGGGCGTTGGAGTCGACATGTATCCGATCGCTGACGCATCGCTTATCGGGAAAGAGCGTCCGTATGAAATGTTTCCTCGCTGCCTGGGATATTCGTTTTCCGCTGATCCAATCTGCGATATGAATTC
>JAGQPC010000030.1 GCA_020426925.1 Planctomycetales bacterium
AGCGAGCTAACTGCCGCCAATGCTAAGAGCTTCAACCCACAAAGGAAGTAACCTAAAGTGGGTACTCCCCCCCGAAATAGCAGGCCTGTGAGGGTGCTGATGTTCGCCAGCCTGCACGTTGCCAATGCAGCGATTTTTTCCCGAAATACGAGGGTTTCCGAGATGCCGAATCAGGCTACCGACGCGATTCCGGTCGGTGCCAGCAAAATATTGCGATAAAAAGAGTGTTCCCATTTGGCAACAAAATCCGCTAGTTCTCTATCACTCATCAGGAAGTTCCAATGGTCCACGAGAGTCGGGGCACAAGTTTCGTGGATCTTGCATTAGCGAGATCCACTGCGAGTGCAAATGGTGTGTCGCACACAACAGAGATTCTCGCCCATTGCTGTCTTATTGCGAGGTCACGAAGCCTTGAATCATCCAAACCAACCGACGCTTGAGCAAGCTCGCCCGGTGTTTTCGCTGATGCACGAATGCTGTGAGTTGGGCTTTGACCCCAAAGCCTGGCGAACTCATTTGGTCGAGGGCATGAGCCAGATTCTTGATAGCGAGGTTGCGGCAACTGGGATCGGATTGATGGAAAATGGAATTCCGCTCACCGGTCCGGACTTGTTCGTCTTCTACGAACGCAAGCAGGGCCTTACGGATGGTCTGGTCCAGGCGAATCTGGTACCAAACCGCACGCCACCTGATGCACACCCCATTCTGAACCCGCTTGTCATCGCTGCGCTGCCGCCACTTCCGACAGTGGTGAAATCGTTTCGCCGACAGGAGCTTGTCGACGACGAAGAGTGGTTCCAGTCGCCGTACTATCAGCGTGTGCACAAACCGTCTGGCGTGGACGACGTACTGTCGGCACTCTTTATCGCTGAGAATGGCAACTGCGAATTCTTAAGCGTGATGCGAAGTCCGGGAAGGCCCGACTACACATCTGATGAAGCGGCGGTATTTCATTTGGTGGCCGAAGAGCTGTTACGCCACATCGGTGATCGCCTCAAGCACACCGAACACGGCATTTCCTTTTGGGATGTTCCACCGCAGTGCCGTCGTGTTTTGCTTCATCTACTAAGAGGACTCAGCGAAAAACAGATCGCCGCCGAGTTGGATGTGAGCCGCCACACGGTGCACGAGCACGTCAAGAAAATCTACATTCGGTACGGAGTTTCCAGCCGCGGTGAATTGCACGCCATCTTCACACCGCAGTCGGTTCTCAAGTCGGTCGAACGCAGCTTGGAGTCGTCAGGTTCAGGCAAGTAATGAGCTCCCGTTACACATCATCGCAGACCGCAAATTCTTGAAGTGTTTCGAGATCGACGAATTCGAGCGCTGAAATGTGTGTCGCCTCCAGAGAAACTCGTGGAGCGACTCCGGCTTGCCAAGCTTCTTTCCAACGCAACACACATAGGCACCAGCGGTCTCCAGGCTTGAGGCCAGGAAATTGAAACATCGGATTTGGCGTGCTGAGATCATTTCCAGCTAACTTGGAAAACTCCAAGAAGTCTTCGGTCATTTCCGCACACACCAGGTGCAAGCCCATGTCCTCATTTCCCGTGTTGCAGCAGCCATCTCGGTAAAAACCTGTCATCGGGTCGACGGAACAGGTTTGCAGTGGTGTTCCCAAGACGTTCTTCGCGTTTGCCATAACGATTGCCTGTGCTGGTGGTCATTCTGAAGAAACCGAAGTTCGCATCATACGCAATACCGGTTATGGTATGTAATTGGGGCACGCACATGGAATGTCGCGGTGAGTGTTCGGTCTTCGGCAGGGATTGAGAATGAAATTGAAAAGACGATCGCTCCAAGTCGAATCGCTCGAGTCTCGCAAATTGCTTGCAGGAGACGTCACCACTCCGCTAGCTGTAAATATCGTCGGCGGGCAGATGGTCGAAAGTGACTGGCCGATGGTCGTGTCGCTGTCTGCAAGTAACAGTCACATTTGTGGGGCCACGTTGATTGCTCCTGATGCGATCGTGACGGCAGCTCACTGTGTTCAAAGTGACCCACTTAGTTCGCTACGTGCGACCATTGGCCGCACCGACCTGCGCACGAACGTCGGGGAGGTGGTCGGCATCCATGACGCGTTTGTCCACCCTGACTTTGACGCATCAACGTTTGAAGCCGACATCGCCGTTCTCCGGCTGGACGTGCCGTCGAGCTTTAACTCGGTTGGCGTCGTTCGGGCGCATCAAACGTCGCTAACGGTTCCCGGCACGACAGCGACGGCATTCGGCTGGGGAGCTATCGAGGAATCGCTGTTCGCGCAGCCCGTGGATATTCTCAAGCAAGTCGACCTTCCGATCGTCTCCAACGAAACGGCGAACTCTCCCGAGGGCCACGCTGGCGATGTGACCGATCGAATGCTGGCCGCCGGCGAGCCCGGCAAAGACACTTGCAGCGGTGACAGCGGCGGGCCGCTCTTCGTCAAAGACGCCGACGGCGATTTCTTACTTGCCGGAATCACCAGTTGGGGCGACGGCTGCGGCATGGAAAACTTGCCTGGCATCTACACGCGTGTTTCCTCCTTCGATGACTGGCTTCAGCCGTTTCTACTGCCATCGCCCGCCGGATCGGTCGTGTTGGACGCCTCGATTTACCGAGTCGGGCAGACTGCGACAGTCACGCTCCGCGACTTGGATCTTGCCGGAAACGGCACACACGAAGTTACGTTTACATCGAGTCGAGGTGACACGGAGACAGTCACGGTAACCGAGATTTCTGATGGCCTGTTCGCTGGCAGCGTTTTGCTGGCCGATGAAGAGCCGACTCCAACAAACGGCATTCTGGAAATCGTACCAAGAGGCAGTCTTCAGGTCGCGTATGAAGACCAGGACTTCGTCGACGGGCAACCACAGTCGGTAGTCACAACGGCAAGTGTTTTTGGCGACGATCATGGTGACTCTCAATTGGATGCAGCACCCATCGCAATCGGGAGCACGACCACCGGGGAACTCGAAGAAAGCGGTGACGCTGATTGGTTCGCAGTCGAGCTGGTCGCCGGCCAACGTTATGCGTTTTCGACCGTTCTCGTCACTTTGGAAGACAGCGTACTTGCCGTTTACAACGAGAACGGAACAGAAATCGTTTCCAATGATGACACAGAGAATACACCGGCTTCCAAAGTCGAATGGGAACCTGCCCACGATGGACGCTACTACATTGAAGTCGCGGGGTACGCGGACGCTATGGGCGGATACCAGCTGCAGGTCCGCACGTCCGACGCGACCGACGATCATCGCAATGGGCCAATTGAGGCGACGCACGTGGCAGATGGTAATACTCGCGGATCGGTCAACACTTCTACGGACCGAGATTGGTTCAATTTCAACGCGGTAGCCGGCGTGATGTACGGAATCGAGGTCAAGACGATTGGGCTGATCGACAGCTACTTGCGACTGATCGATGTGGATGGCGAGACTCAGCTCGCTTTCAACGATGACATCCCGAATGGAACGTCGTCGAAAATCGATTGGCGTGCTCCATCGACCGGGACCTATTTCTTTGAGGTAACCGGATGGTCAGGTGACATCGGCTCTTATGAGATTCGACTTTCGTCGTTCGTTCCGCAAGACGCGTTTGAGCCAAACGATGTGCGGACAGAAGCCTCGATTTGGCGGCCGGGGTTACCAACGCTGGAGAATCTGTCATTAGACAATGTCAACGACGAAGATTGGTTTCAATGGGTGCCAGACGATGCGGCCGTGTACTCATTGACGTTGCAGTTAGCCGACGAAACGCAAGTCGCGAACGTCAAAATCGTTGACGCTGTCGGCGCGACGTTAGTGAATTCCGATTCCTCGACCGAAAACGTGTTTGTGTTTGAAGCACCGGCGCACCAGCCGGTTTTCGTCCAAATCAGTTCCGAGCAAGTGATTCCTCGTTACGATCTTTCTGTGACTCGTGGCCTTCACGGTGATTTGGACGGAGACGCTGATCTCGACATTGCCGACGTGGACACGCTTTGTTCCGCAATCCGAAGTAGCGATTCCACGGAGCAGTTTGACCTCAACCGCGATGGCCAAGTCGACGAATTGGATCTTGATTTCATGCTGTCTGACATCTTGGGTACAGTCTTCGGCGACGTTAACCTCGACGGCCTGTTTGATTCTGGTGACCTAGTTATTGTGTTCGGCGCCGCAGAATATGAAGACGACATAGATGGGAATTCGAATTGGAGCAGCGGCGATTGGAATTGCGACGGAAATTTTACAACTAACGATCTTGTCACGGCGTTCAGCCACGCAACCTACAGCCGAAACGCTGCACCGTGGAATCTGAATGTGGTCTCTGTAGGTGAAATCTGGCTGCGTCACGGCCACGATATTCGTGACGGAATGCGTCGAGTCAAATCGCTTGAACGTTAGCAGGCAGCGATGCTGCTATCACTGCTTCATCGTTCGTATTCGCGATGGCCGACTCGCGTGCTATGCTTCGCCGAACTTTGTGCCGTTGGGTGGCCGTGGGCGAGCATAAACGAGCCCCCGGAATTCGACGCTAGCGACTCGCCTAGGCTCGAACACCAGCAACCTGTGCAACAAGTAAGGCGCGCAAGAACTCTCCCCAAAAAAGACGTTTACGAGAAACTTAGCGTGACAACGGAAGACCTTCGCGTCGATATAGATCGCTCCGTGGCCGTGTTTGTATTGTTGGTCGTCGCGGGGCTGGTGTCTCTGTCGTTCGACATGCCTTTGGCTCGGGCCTGCGCTACCGAGGAAGCACCTCGAGAACTTCAAGCGATTTTGGATCGAGTCGAGGTATTTGGGCATGCCTATGGTGTCGCCGTTACTGCATTGACGATCTGGTTCGTCGCTCCGGCGAAGCGAGTGTGGTTACCTCGGTTTCTTGCCGCCTCCTATGGTGCGGGGCTGATGGCCGACATCGGAAAGTTAACCGTCTGGCGGTATCGGCCGTGCTCGTACGATTTGTCCGGGAGCGTCGCTGATTCGTTTGTCGGTTCGATCTTTACGACTTCCGGTCAGCATTTGGCGGAGCTTGTTCAAAGTTCTCACCATTCGTTGCCTTCTGCACATACTGCCACGGCAGTCGCGGCTGCTATGATATTGGGACGAATCTATCCGCACGCGCGAGGGTGGTTCGTCACGTTGGCCGTTCTAGTCGCCGCAAATCGAATCGAAGGTTGCGCACATTTTGCGAGCGATGTTTGTTGGGGAGCAGCTGTGGGATACGCAACGCAAGCCGTTGTTGCCTCTGGCGGAATGCTCACGCCTGCGCTGAACCGATTGGAATACCGAATCATGGCGTCGTCAAAAGCTCTTGTCACAACAAGTGGATGAGCGGCATGCCACCGACTTCGCGTAACTTGCTTTATGTGCTGCTGGCTCCTGTTCCGGCTCAGGTGATCGGATCGATCTTCAACACGTGGTACAACATCAGCCTGATTGAGCCGTTACTTGAAGGTCAGCAAGAAGCGAGGTTCTGGACGATTGTCACGGTCTACAATTTGGTCGTGTACCCGTTGGCGATTTATCTGTGGTATCGAAGTTTCCTTCCAATCAGAAGCGTCTTCAGCATCTTGTCGTCGGCTTGCGACAACGAAACAGTTCCCGCAGAACTTCTATTGACGGCCCAGCGGCGCAGTATTTACTTGCCTTGGATCATGGCTTCGATTGCAATCATTGCCTGGTTCGCATGCGTTCCAGCGTTCTTGATCGCAATGTCTTGGACGGACACGCCGCTGAATCGATTGGTTTCATTCCATTTGGCTCTGTCATTTTTTGTTGCGGGAATTATGGCGACATCGCAAGGAATGTTTGCCGTTGAGTTGTCAGTGCAACGATTTATTTTTCCTCACCTATTCAAGAACAGTTCGCCTAGCGACCTCGAGCATGTCCGCGTAGCAACTTTGAAGGAACGAGGAGCGATCTGGACCGTTGCGGCGATCATTTGTCCGATCGGAGCATTGACTCTTTTGGCGATGGTTCCTGACGCGATGCAGCGGAACCCGGCGTTGATCGCGTACGTCGGAATCGTCGCAATGGTTTTTGGGCTCAGTTCCGCGACCCTGATTGGGCGGTGGCTATCTGAGCCGATCCGGCATCTGAAAACCGCGGCAGCCCGAGTGCACGACGGTAATCTCGAGACTCGGATATCGCTCGTTCGAGCCGATGAGTTCGGTCCAATGATCAGCGAATTCAATCACATGGTTCGGGGGCTTGGCGAGCGACAACGGATTCTTGAAACGTTCGGTCAGCATGTAGGCCACAAAGCGGCGACGCAGATCCTCGCTCGCGATGATAAACTCGGCGGAACCGAGCGCGAGATTACGGTCATGTTCACTGATATTCGAGGCTTCACGGCGTATTCAGAATCACGTGTGGCTGCCGAAGTCGTGGACACGCTAAACCGTTTTTTTTCTGCCATGGTCGACGCGATCGAACGACATGGAGGCATGGTTAACAAATTCCTAGGTGACGGTTTAATGGCGCTGTTTGGAGCCGATCGTGACGCGTCCGATCACGCAATCGACGCTCTGTCCGCTGCTGCTGAAATGCTTGTGGAATTAGAAACACTCAACGAAACTCTTGATCCGCCCGTTCGCATCGGTGTTGGGATTCACAGCGGGAAAGCAATTGTTGGCAGCATTGGTTCGACAAAGCGCCGTGAATACACAGCAATCGGCGACACAGTAAACGTGGCGTCTAGAATCGAGTCAATGACCAAACGCCTTGATGTCCCGCTGCTGATTTCAGAGTCGGTACATACGAAGCTTCCCGTAGAATGGCAGCAAAAACTAAAGTCCCACGACCGACAGGCGATCGTGGGACGAACGACCGAGATCGCGGTTTATTCGATGATGTAATGTGGTGATCTCTGACCGATGCGAGCTTTTGTTATTGCGGTGCGTTTACGCCGAGCTAGTGCAATCCCAAGTGTACCGATCAAACAAATGGAAAACGACGACGTCGGTTCCGGAACGGCAATCACCGATTCGAAGAACGTCGGAGTGATTTCCATGTCGACCAAACCGAATTCTGCGATCTGACCATCGGCCGACCCAGGAGCGTTTCGAATGATCAGCTGAATGGCGTCGACGTTATCTGCCGTTACCGATCCGACAAAATCGTCGAATGCGAACGTTACGAATTCAGTCGGCAGTCCGTTGTTGATTGGTACGTCGACTGCGGCTTCCGAGTAATTCGATGCGTCACCCTCGTAGATCCGAAGGACGAGTTCTGTGCCGACGCTGGCCGAGTCAAATCCGGTATAGACGCAAAACGCATCGATCGTGCCTGCTGCGGTTAGGTCGAGCCCTCCCAATCCCATGGCTGGCGTCTCTGAGCTGCCAGTCGCTGATCCGTCCCAAGTGATGTAGCCAGTTCCTTGAGCTCCCGTTCCCGATGCGAAACGCAGTGTATCGTCGAACGCACTTGCCGAAAGTTGAATGTATCCGCTGCCCGAATCCAGTACGGAAGTCAATCGACGACTGCCGCCGATCGCATCGGCCAACGAGCCGGCTGTGACTGACGTTGTCGTCGGATCAGCTGCGGACTCGAGGGCACCAAGGAAATCGTCCAATCGATTTGTCAGCGCGCCGGGATAGATCAGTTCGCTCACATTTTCACCGACACCGACATAATAGCCAGCACTGGCCGACAACGAACCGAACTCATAGAAGCCGTCTGTCGATGAATACGCCTGCGCAACCGATTCCGCACCAGGATCAAATACTCCATTCCCATCATCCTCGAACAGAACGACGAACGTCGGATCGGTAAAGTCGGGAACAATTCCACGAATGACCGGAATCGGCCCCGCGACTACGCAGGCTCCTAAGATGGCGACAAACGAGAGCGACAGGAAACTTGAGCAAACTCGTGTTGACGTACGCAAAGTACCGTCCTCGTAACAAGCGGCTGACGATTTACTGGTTCCAGCGCACGCAGCCTGATTTTGTGGCCCGAAGCGGGCAAGTGACAAGA
>JAGQPC010000759.1 GCA_020426925.1 Planctomycetales bacterium
TTCTTCGACGGCGTTACCTGCCTTTTCGACCTTAGCTCGAGCGGCCAGAGCCGTCTGCTGCTTGGAAACGAGTTCCTCTCGTGAGACCAGACCTTGCAACGACACTTCCTCTGCAATTCTTTGCTTGTTGAGCTTGTCGTCAAGTTCGGCTTGAAGCGCGTCCACTTCGTTTCTGGTTTGCTCCCATTTCTTTTCCGCGGCCTCAAGGCTTTCTGCGAGTGAGCGAGTTAGACTTTCGCCACTGAGCCGCTGAAGTTCAACCGCCTGCGTCGCTACTGCGACATTCATTTCCGCAGCCGTTTGTTTCGCTTTGACAGATTCAATCTGAGAATCAACGAGACTCACGCCCTCAACGGCGAAAGGGGAAAGTCGGAGCAGCAGTTCACCTTGTTCGACTCGACTTCCCTCGCGGAGTTCCGGTTTGACGTAGCTCACGACACCCTTCGACGGGCTGAGCACGGATTGGGGGCGCTGCTGCGGATCCAGGGCAGCCACTACGCCGCTGCCACGTGCAGTCTGCCGCCATGGCACGACAAACAGCGCAATTAGCGATACTACTAACAACGCAGACGTAAGTCGCCCAAAAAAACGCACCAACCGGCCAGTGCGCGCAAGACGCAGTGCCGGGAAGTCTGCGGCAATCATGAACTCTTGAGGGCGGTTTTTGGGATGTGGTGATGCTAGTGTACTCATGTTTCTCTGGCCGCTCGGCTGGTCCTATGTGGTCGTAACCTGTCGGTCGCACTCATTCGCCAGCTGCGAATCTGCAGTGGTCAAAACAATGGAACACGGCATCACAAACTCCTTGATCGACCTCCATGTTTGTCGCCTCTCGTTTTTGGGTAGCTCATCTAGCAAGCGATCGATCAACAAGACTCGGGGCTGGACCACGATTGCCCTCGCGAGCATTAACCGAGCCCGCTGGTCCCGTGTCAGCGGTTCTCCGTCAGTTGCCAGTATGGTGTCCCAGCCATCGGGCAGAGATCGGACCGAATTCGAAAGTCCAACAGCGCAAAACGCGGCTCGAACCTTGTCTTGCCCTATCCCGTTGCGACCGAGCTCGACGTTCTCTGCAACCGTTGCGTGAAATATTTCAATGTCCTGGGCGATCGCCACAAGTCGGCCGAGCCCCGCGTCCGCTGCTTCTGTGGCGCTCATCCCGGCGATTTCGATAGCCCCGGCGTCTGGATTCGTGAGACCTGCGAGCGCACGAACAAGCAGCGTCTGGGTAGTTGTGTCTTCTCCTACTACGGCAACACATTCACCGCACTCAACTCGATTGGCCCGGAGGTGTCGGCGATTATTGCCAAGTGACAGCTGCAGGTCTTGCCATTCAATTGAAACAGCCTCGTCGGGCAGAGACTCTCGTCCGCGACGTAGATCGACAGGAATATCTAACAGGTGTCCCACCTTATCGATTCCTGCCATCAAGTCGTAGAATTTCTCGAGCGATTTCCCCGCTTTCGCGAAGGCACCAACTACGACTGTCACGACGAGCTCGCTTGCCACGAGCTGCCCCAAGGTTAGCTGTCGATTGATCACAAGATAGCCTCCAAGTCCAAGGATCGCTGTCGACGCCAGAACTTGAAGTCCAATCGCGAACGCAACCTGCCGAATCACGACTTTGAATTGGCTTTCACGCGCCACCAGATACTCGGCGGCTAGGGTGTTGGCTCTTTCAATCGCGAGTGCCTCGCCTCCGTTCACTTTGAACGCGCCGGGAAAAGAAATCACATCTTGTAGCCAATGAACGATCTTGTATTTTGCTTTCGATTCGTCAATTGAAGTCCTGATACCTCCCCGGCCTAGCAGCCATGTGATCGACAGCATTGTGAGCAACAGGACTGCGTTGAAACCGAGCAGATACGGATGGTAAAAGGCAAGTAGTAACATACCCAAACCGGTCGTCAGCAAAATTGAGACACCATCCAATAGCAGCACAGCTGTAGCTTTTTGAATCGTCATGATGTCAAAAATGCGATTGGCTAACTCACGGGGATAGTGACCTCGCAAATAAGACCGTTTGGCACGCGGAAAACGGTGCGCCAAATCGCTGACGATTCGTACGAACTGACGGCGCTGGATGATTTCGACGACAACGGTTTGCAGCACTTTTAGCACACCCGCAAGTCCCAACGCGGCCAACAGGATCAGGGCGAGCACGACAAGCGGCTGCACATACGTACCCCACCTAACCACATTCACCAGCGATTCGACAGCTAGTGGCGTGGCCATGGCGAGAACTCCCGACACCAATGCAAATAGAACGACTGCCCATACGTCGCTCGCTTCAAGCTTCAGCAGCTGAAAGAAGCGACGTAGTGGTGTCGCATGGTCGTCGTGGCCGTACTCGCCGTCCACATGCGCCGAAAGCGCGTCGCATTCGAGCTCGCGTTTGGCAATGATGGCGCCTTGGGAACTTGCAAGCAGCCGATGTATTTGCCGGGTGCCAATGGTGCCATGCTTCATCCCGCCATTGATCGATGTGATTTCGACTTTAGAACTAATTTGCCGTTCAAGAATCGTGTAGTCGCCATCGCGTCCAGTCAGCACGATAACGTGCCCATCGTGGATAAAATCGATGATGTCCTTGATCGAGGCATGGTCGATCCGAGTTACGTAAATCCCCAGCTGACGACACCCGGACCGAAAGGCTTCGAGTTCCCACATCTCATTGTCGGACACACCGCTTAAGTCAATGCGATCGCCAAAGTTATGCAGACCCAGCGCGAGCGCGACCTGCCGGACGAGTCGGCGTGCGACACCCTCGCGACGCAAAGTGGCGTGCCCAAACGGCGTCAACAGCGTTTCAGCACCATCACTCATCTGAACAGCCTCCGGAGTTACTCTAACGCATTGCGAATAATATTACACGAAATGTGTGTCGTCAATTATGATTCGTACAATGCAGGGAGTTTTTAACGAAGTCTTCACAAAACGACGATAAAGTCATGTAACCTGAATCGCGAATTGTATTTCGTGGTATATTGGCTATACTGATAAGATGGAGCTGGCCGATGACTTTAGGCGGCTCGCGATTTTGTGGAGAGAGGCAGCGACACAAGCTACCGAAGAGTTGGAGTCGAAGATGGTACGTGCAGCGAAGTCCAGAGCATCACAAGCAGACGCATCCAGCGAAACGCTGCCGCGATGGACGTTTTTGACGAACCACGCGCACGTGCTGACAGTGCTCGAATCGGAACCCAAGCTAGTGCTCCGCGAAGTTGCCCTGCGAGTAGGCATCACCGAACGCGCTGTCCAGCGCATCGTCATGGAGCTGGAGGAAAGTGGTTTCATTGAGCGCGAACGCGTCGGCCGACAAAACCACTACCGCGTTATCAAGCACAAGCCGCTTCGTCACCCGCTCGAGGCTCACAAGAAGATTGGCGACCTTCTCAAGTTGATCAAGAGCTGACTGCTGCAGCGCGGATCAGGCCACAATCCACTCAAGCGCTTCCTCGCGTTGTGTGTGATCGAAGTACTTCACTTTCGCGGCGGTAAACGGTTTGCACAAAACGGCCATTCCGTGCTCCCACGCCGTATCGCCCACCATCGCAATTCGCTCAATCTCCAAGAAATGCTTGAAGCCCAGTTTGAAATCTTCCCAGCCGGCAGCCAGAGTCCAGCCATGAAAGTCCGACATCTCGAACAGAATTCGAATCTTTCCGTGTACTTCAATGCACCTTTCCAGCTCGGGCACAAACAGTTCGTAGTCTTCCTTTGTCAGCTTGCCGCTGACTTTCAAATAGACAACGTTCGTTGCGCTACTTGTCTCGAAATCGACGGAATGGGTCGTGACAGACATGATCGTGCTCCTGTGTAAGTGGCGTTGTTCAGGGGGCGCCGATGCCCCTTGAAACGTCACTTCTGCAAACGTCATGCCGCAATGCGAAACGCATCAGAAATCAACTTGCGCTCGAACAGCAAAGAAGTCCGCATCGCTGTCAACACCGGCTGCGCTATCAAGAAACGCATGGATGTAATTGAACTGGAATTTGGAGTACTGGTTCAGGTACCAGTTCAGCCCCAGTGTTGTCGTGTTGAGCCTTCCTCCGCGAATGTCTGCGTCATTCAGATCTAGCATTGACCAGCGAGCAGCGATTTCCCACGCACCGCCACCGCATGGACCGAAGTCGTTGTAAGGGACGATTCGTCCCAATACACCGGCTTTGTGGTTGTAAGGTCGGTGCTCGCCCGTCAGCACGTATCCCGTCTGAGCGGACACGCCGGAAAACGAAACATTGGACGCTCCCATACGATCGACCAGCGCATGAATCACTTCGGTTTGAGCGTGTAGCGGCCCGCGTGTGCCGGCAAGCTCAGCAGCGAAGAGATTTGCCGTGTTCGTAGGAATATCACCAGTGTCGACAAAAACTGGCACTTGCGACGGAACGCCTGTTGGCACAAAGGCCGCACCGCCCGTTTCTGCAATGAAAAACTCCGGCTGAGTGCGATAACGCACAGCGTCGTTGGCGGGATCGATCAGGCTATAAGCTCCGCCAATATGGAGCACTGCATCGTCGCTTCCTTCCAAAAGAACGGCAGTCAAGCGACTGGCCATCCCGTACCCGCCGTCGTCGCCAATCTGTCCTCCGAACGGATCCGTTGGAAAGCGGAATCCGGACACGGCCCATGTCGTCCCCAGGTCTTCATTGGCCCCAGACGACATTAGGCCAATCTGCCGAAACGGCAAGAACGCAAACGGAAGTCCCCGTTCAATGAATGTTAGTTCTTTTACGCTGGTCAAGCCGTCGAGTCCAAGCGGATGACGAAACTGCCCAATTTTGACGTTGTTCAACAGGGCCGTGTCGCGAACTTCCAGCCAAACATCCATGAAGCTCGGGCGGCCAGGAAATCCGAAATCGAATTCGACCATGTAGCCAACGTTGTCCGCGACATCACCAGTTGCCGCCAACCGAGCTCGACGAAAGTCCGCGCCATCTTGAATGTCACCGAGAGCGATTTGATTGGCAACATCTTGATGGACCCAACCGGCGTCTGCCTGAAAGAAACCGGTGACTTTGACCGCTGGGAAACGCGAGGGGGCCGCCGCGCTGCTCACGCACGGTTCACACACTTCGGTGGGATGGAAGATCGGTACGTCCGTAGATTGCGCAGTTGCCTGACGTAGCGACGCAATTTCGGTTTCCAAAGCCTGAATGCGCGCGACCACGTCGGTCTCCGGATCCTCTTGTGCGTGAATGCGAGCTCCGGTCACCAGCAAAATCGCGAGTACCAACAATATGGGATGTACCTGTAGCATGTTTCTTCCGCAAATGAAATGCCTGAAATCAATCGCGATTTGGCTTTAGATCGGCCGAAGATTTATTCAAAATCCACGGCACTTGGTATTTGCAATCGAAAACGCCTTGCATCAAGAATTATGCCGCGCGTCCAAGGAAGATTCTGGCAGCTGACAATAGCTGCTTGCAGACTGCTGTCATAGCCAAGCTGGCACTAACGATTTCGATTAACTTATGACTTGTGGATGAACTGGCGCTGCTGTTTGGCTGGCGTCATTTCTACGTTTCCGAATTCATATGAGATTGCGATGAGAATCGAACATGTCGAACTGTTCTACCTGTCCATGCCAGAGGTCAAGGATATTGGCGACGGCAGCCAGGATGCTCTCGTCATAAAAGTCTGTGCTGATGGACTTGTCGGATGGGGTGAATGCGAAGCGTCGCCGCTCGTTTCGATCGCGAATTGGATTTGTCCGATGTCCCATTCGGTCTGCAAGCCGGTCCGAGATTCGGTCATCGGCGCGAAGATCGAAACGCCAAACGACATCGTAGAGCTCGGTGAAATCGTTCGCGCAAATGGACTCGACATCGCTCAAACCGATCACACCTGGTCCGGCATCGAAATCGCGTTGTGGGATCTGCTCGGCAAAAAACTTCAGACGCCAGTATATCGCATGGTTGGTTACGAGCGTGCTTATCCAAAGACGCCGTATGCTTCTCAACTTTTCGGCGATACGCCAGCGGAGACACTTGAAAAAGCCAAGCAGACTTTGGCGAAAGGTTATCACGCCGTGAAATTTGGCTGGGGCGTTTACGGCCGAGGCACCGCTGACGA
This sequence comes from Planctomycetales bacterium, assembly GCA_020426925.1. GTDB lineage: Bacteria > Planctomycetota > Planctomycetia > Pirellulales > Pirellulaceae > JAGQPC01. The sequence continues at coordinate 6,079 of JAGQPC010000759.1, forward strand.
AGATCGCGATCACGTCGCAGCGGCTCGTGAAGGCATCGGCAAAGATGGAATCCTCATGATCGATGCCGGAACGATCTGGCGAGACAACGTTGAAGCTGCCGAGCTACGTGCCGACGCATTGGAACGGCATCACGTGTATTGGTTCGAAGAACCGTTTGTTGGTGAAGCGCTTCACGCGTACAAAACGTTGTCAACTCGTCGGCCAAATCTGCCGCTCGCTGGCGGCGAAGGAGCGTCCAACTTCCACTCGGCGCGGCACTTGATCGACTACGGAGGAATTCGCTTCATCCAAATTGATACCGGACGTATCGGCGGCATTGCTCCGGCAAAAGCTGTAGCGGACTACGCGGTCGAAAAGAACGTGACCTTTGTCAACCACACGTTCACGACTCATTTGGCGCTCAGCGCGTCGCTCACACCATTCGCCGGAATCGAATCGCACAACATCTGCGAGTACCCTGTCGAGGCAAGCTCACTCGCCGTGGAGCTGACAAACACACGAATTGAACCGAACAACGGCCAGGTTGGCGTTCCTGATTCGCCAGGATTGGGAGTTGAAGTCAACGAACAAACGATCGAAAAATATCGCGTCGACGTTCAGATCGTCGTCGATGGCAGGCGGCTGTTTTGATTTTCGACATTCGTTACGCAGCGCGTTTCTTGCTGGCAAGAAATTCTCCAGCGGCAACGTCGATGCTGCGTATGTGAAGGTCTCGTTGCGGGAATGCTATCTCCAATTTGGCCTTACGGAATGCCTCGTTGATTGCAAGGTTTAACTCGTCTTGAACTTGTGCGATTTGCTCGCGACCGACAATGAATACCCGCAGTTCCAAGTCGAGTGTGCTGTCACCAAATCGCCGAAAAACAGCGCTGGCCGCAGGCTCGTCGAGCACTTCGGGATGGCAACTCGCGACTTCCAGCAGGACTTCTCTCGCGCGTGCTGGATCGCAGTGATAGGCAATGCCGACGGGGCAGACTACGCGGGTTATCGGATCGGACAGAGTCCAGTTTACGACGTCCTCGGTAATAAACTTCTTATTTGGAACGACGAGTTCACGGCGATCGAAATCGGTAATGGTGGTGGCCCGAATTTGCATTTTGGTGACTTTGCCGATGGTGCCGTTAACGGTCACCATGTCTCCGACTCGAATCGGCCGCTCGGTCAAAATGATTAGGCCCGACACAAAGTTCGCAAAGATTTCTTGTAGTCCGAATCCAAGGCCAACCGTCATCGCGGCGACCAACCATTGCACACTACTCCACGTGAATCCGGCGACGCGGAACGCTAAAACAAATCCAACCAGGGCAATCAGATACCGAACAACCGCGGTCAACGCGTAGCGAGTTCCGAAGTCGATTGGCAATCGTTCGAAGACCGTGATATTCAGCAATCCCGGTAGGTTCCGTGTTGCAACTAGCGTGATGCCGACAGTGAATACTGCAATCAGCACATCGCCCAAAGTCATTGGGACAGTTTGCTCGGTCGCAACTCCAATTCCATCTTCGGCAAGCTCATCGCTTGTTTGTACAACGATTGTTTTTTCCCAGCCGTGAAATTTTACTCGATTGACGGCTTTTAGAGCTGGGACCATATCAGCCCAAACGATCGAAGCCCCGACGCACAACGCGACCGCCGCAATCGCTCTCAGTAAACGCTGCAGCTGATTGCCAATCGCGTTGAAGTCGAGCGACTCTTCCATACGAGTTTCGTTTG
>JAGQPC010000760.1 GCA_020426925.1 Planctomycetales bacterium
GCGACATCATGGTTCCCATGGCCATTCCCAGCTTCGGCGGCATGGTCATCGCCATCATCACGATGCTGGTGGTTCCCGTGCTTTATTGCTCTGTGATGGAATGGAAACTCAAGCTAGGCATCGACGATCCGAGATTTGCAAAAAATGCCTAGCCACCAGCTCAGTTACCGCGTATTCGAGAAAACCCAATTTGGCAGGTTCAAGAATGAGACATCTTGTAGAAGTGTCGTTTAGCGTGATTCTGTTTTCCCTTGCTGTTCCGTTAGAAGCTTCGGACGCGGTCTGCGTCGTTTCATCTGAGGCAGTTCCCGGTGCGCAACAACCGCAAGTGGCCGTCAATACGGCGGGTCACATCTTTATCGCGTTTGGAGCAGATGAGAATATTTTCGTTTGCAAATCCGTCGATTTTGGAATTACCTACACGAGTCCAGTGAAGATAGGCCAGGTTTCCAATCTCGCTTTGGGGATGCGACGAGGGCCGCGGATTGTCACAAACGAGAATACCGTCGTCGTCAGTGCAATAAGCCACGCAAGCGGAAACCTAATGGCTTGGCGATCAGGCGACGGGGGCGAGACATGGGACGGCCCAGTCAACGTCAATGATCAACCCAAGGTTGCTCGGGAGGGGTTGCATGGTATGGCTATGGGGACGGACGGCTTGATCTTTTGCACTTGGCTGGACCTGCGCAAAGAAAATACGCAAATATTCGGTGCCAGTTCACGGGACGGCGGCAAGAGTTGGTCGAAGAATCACCTCGTCTATGCATCACCATCGGGCACCGTTTGCGAATGCTGTCATCCGTCCGTCGAAATCAGTCACGACGGCATTATCCACGTAATGTGGCGAAACGCGTTGGAGGGCAATCGCGATATGTATTTGGCGAAATCGGAGGACGCTGGCAAGACGTTTGGTCTTGCTCGAAAAATCGGCGTCGGCTCGTGGAAGCTAAACGCCTGCCCCATGGACGGAGGTGATTTGGCAGTATCACCGACTGGTTCACTTACAACGGTGTGGCGACGAAACCGACAAATTTTCAGTTTGGAAATGAGTGGCGACAAGCGCGAACGCTTGCTTGGTCAAGGAGAACAACCGTCAGTCGCAGCGACTGCCGATCGTTTCTATTTGATCTGGATCAGCCGTCGCGGAGGAGACCTCCTGTTCTTACCCTCCTCGTCAAACGTGCCGCTACAACTTGCCGACAACGCTTTCGATCCCATGATCACTTCATCGTTTTCAGGCGTTGGGCCAGTTGTCGTTGCGTGGGAGTCGGGCAAGAAGTCAGAAACAAAGATCATGGCCTCGGTTGTCGCAAACTAAATCAGGAATCAATTTGAGAAGCGGCGACGCTAGAGGCAGAGGTCAAACGATGACAAATGAACAGCCGATAGATGCTCGAACGCCAATGCTTCTCAAGATTGGTGTTATGGGTGGAGCGGGCGGCGCCATTGCGGAAAGCTACCTGCAACGCGCTCAAGTCCTCGGTGAAGCAATTGCCGACGCAAACTGTATCGTCGTCACCGGAGCCTGTCCCGGATTGCCGCTTGCTGCGGCGCGCGGAGCGGCCAGCCGCGGCGGCATGGTGATTGGCATTTCCCCTGCTTTGAGTCTGGACGAGCACGCTTATCACTATGGCTCGCCGACTCTGGCGCACGACGTGCTTGTCTTTACCGGCAGCGGGTTAATGGGACGAGAAGTCGTGAATATACGCACGAGCGATATGGTCGTGATTGTCGGCGGCAGTAGTGGAACGCTTGGTGAACTGGCGATCGCCTATGACGAGGGTAAGCTGATCGGTGTGCTGACCGGAACCGGTGGCTTTAGCGACATGGTGAAAACCATTTTGGAGACGTGCAACAAAGAGACCGGAGCGAGAGTGCTCTACCACGACGAGCCAAGGCAGCTCATTCAAGATTTGCTGGAGGTGTACCAAGCCGAGCATTTCCGACATCCATCGATATTTTGTCGTGGCAATGATGAAGAGCCAATTTTCTCCGACGTCCCGGCGAAACGCGATTTGGTTTGCGGCATGATCGTTCCGCCCCGAAAAGCAGCGGCTCGACGCAAACGCTGCGATGGTGAATTTGTCTTTTGCTCATTGAGCTGCGCCGAGAAATTCGACGAACAGCCGACTCGATATTTGGAGTCACAAGCGTATGATCTCTGAACTGGTTCGACACACTCGCATACTGGGTATTGTTGGCGACATCCTGAAGGTGCGCGGCGACGGAATCGGATTCGGCGACTTAGCGATTGTCGAGAACTGGGACGGTCGTCGATCACTTGGGCAAGTTATTGAGCTTGATCGCGACGTTGTCTCGTTGCAGGTGTTTTCCGGCGGCAAAGGACTCTCGACACGAGCCAAGGTTCGGTTCTTGGGCCATCCTACTCAAGTTACCTACTCGCCAAACATCCTTGGACGTGTATTTCGCGGTTCCGGCAAACCTCTTGATAGTGGTCCCGATCTATCGAATGAACCCTCGATCCCAATTGGCGGGCCGTCCGTCAACCCTAAGATGCGAATCGTGCCTCGAAACATGATTCATACTCAGGTACCCATGATCGACGTCTTCAATTGCTTAGTCGAAAGTCAGAAGATTCCGATTTTTTCCGTTGCAGGTGAACCTTACAACCAACTGCTCGCACGAATCGGGATTCAGGCCGACGCCGACATCATCGTCTTCGGCGGATTGGGATTGATCTTCGATGACTACCATTTCTTTCGCTCCACATTTGAAGACGAGGGGATTCTTGGACGCACTGTAATGTTCGTGAATCAGGCATCCGACCCAATTGTCGAACGGTTGCTGGTCCCCGACATGGCGTTGAAAGTCGCTGAGCGGTTCGCAGTTGAAGAAGGCAAGCGCGTTCTCGTTTTGTTGACCGACATGACGGCTTACGCCGATGCACTCAAAGAGATTGGCATCGCAATGGAGCGAGTGCCGTCGAATCGTGGGTACATGGGCGACCTATACACGCAGCTAGCTCAGCGCTACGAACGAGCTTGCGACTACAAAGGCGCTGGTTCGGTCACCATCCTGACCGTCACGACGATGCCGGGTGACGATGTCACGCATCCGGTTCCCGACAACACGGGCTACATCACCGAAGGGCAGTTGTATCTGCACAATGGCGTCATCGACCCGTTTGGTTCGCTCTCGCGCCTCAAACAACAGGTCATTGGGAAGGTCACTCGGGAAGACCATTCACAAATCATGAACACGATGATCCGCTTCTATGCAGGCGCAAAAGAAGCGGAAAAGAAACAGGCGATGGCGTTCGACTTGTCTTCGTTCGATCAGAAGCTGCTGCAGTTTGGCAAACTGTTTGCTCAACGCTTCATGGACATTCGGATCGCGATGCCACTCAACGACGCGCTCGATATGAGTTGGCGGACGCTTGCCGAATGTTTCGAGCCTGAAGAACTGTTGATGAAGCAGGCGTTGATTGACAAGTATTTCAAGAGAGGCGAGGTTTGAGCGATGGCACTTGCACTCAATAAAACCGCACTCAAACAGCAGCGAGACAAGCTCATGATGTATAAGCGGTTTCTGCCATCGTTGGACTTGAAACGCCAACAGTTGCTTGTCGATTACCAACAGTCCAAGAGTCTGCTTGCGAGTACCGAACACGACATTGCCGAATTGCTTGATTCGCAATCCGGACTGTTCTCTCTACTGGGTGCCAGCGAGCAGGAGTTGGCCGACCTCGTCAGGATAAAGGAATTGGTCGTCAAGGAAGAAAATGTGCTTGGTGTGCGGCTACCGGTGTTGGATGAGGTTCGATTTCGAGTCAAAGAGTATTCAATGTTAGCCAGGCCCTTCTGGGTAGATTTCTTGCTGGAATTGGTGCAAACCGTGGCGAAACTTCGCGTACGTCGCGACATCCAGCAGAGGCGAGTTTCACGCCTAAGTGATGCCGTGCGTCGAATCACACAACGAGTCAACCTGTTTGAAAAAGTGCTGATCCCACAGGCGGAGAAAGATATTCAGCGCATCAAGATTCACTTGGCCGACTCCGAACGGGCCGCCGTGGTGCGTTCCAAACTCGCTAAAGCAAAACAGAATCTTAGCGAACTGACAACGAGGACGGTGTAATGGCAATTGTCCCCGTCGCCAAAGTGACTCTCTATGGTACGGCTGACCAGAAATACGCTGTGCTTGATGGCCTACAGGAATTGGGTTGCTTGCATCTGCTCGACTTGAACGAAAGCCGTGAGCATCAACCGCAAGGGAAGCATCCCTCGCCTGACTCCGTACAAGCCTTGAAGTATCTGAGGGCTTGCCCCATTCGCCGCCGTGCGGTCAAGGATGATGCCGATGTTCAGTTGGATGATGTGGTTGGACAAACTTTGTCGATCCAGCAGCAAATCCAGCAATTGCAGACCGAACGTGACGAACTGAAGCAAGCGATTGCAACGCTAACTCCATGGGGAGATTTCCGGCTTCCACCGAGCAACGAGTTGGGTGAATTGCGTTTCTGGTTTTACGTTGTCCCCCACTACCGATTGAGTTCGTTGGAACCACTGACGGCGACTTGGCAAGTTGTCGCGAGAGACCAGCGTTTCGCCTACGTTGCCGTAGTGAGTGCTGAGGAGCCGAGTGAAATGCCAGTGCCAAGAGCGCACTTGGACGATCGGCCGCTGGCTGAATTGCAGGATCGTCTTGAGACAGTTGAATCCGAGCTAGAGGATTTGCATTGGCAGCGAGTTCGATTGACTCGTTGGATTCACCAGCTATCTCGAACACTGGGACACGCCGAAGACCGAGCGGCTCGCGAACAAGCTGCCTCAAGAGCGTTCGATGATCCGACAATGTTTGCTATTCAAGGATGGGCACCACAGTCACAACGCGAACCGATCTCTTTGCTTGCGCGAAGCCACCAGTTAGGACTGACCGTCGAACTCCCAACCGCGGATGATTCCCCGCCAACATTATTGTCGAATCACGGACTGGCTGCGGGCGGGGAAGATGCGGTAACGTTCTATACGATCCCGGCTTACCGAGCGTATGACCCGTCTGGCATCGTATTTCTTTCTTTCAGCGTTTTCTTCGCGATGATCATGGCTGACGCTGGTTATGCGATGCTGCTGGCGGGCTTTCTGTTGTTGTTCTGGCGACGATTGGGGAGATCGGCAAACATGCGACGAATGCGAACATTGTTCGTCGCCATTGCGATTGCGTCCGTTGCGTATGGCATCATGGTTGGCAGCTACTTTGGCTTTCCACCACCAGCCAGTTCATTGCTAGGCAGCCTGCACGTGATCGACGCCACAAACGCGACGCTGATGATGCAAATTTCCATTGTGATCGGAGTCGTGCATCTCGCGATCGCCAATCTCGCGTTGGCTTGGAGTCGTCGATGGTCGCCCATGATGATCGCTTCATTCGGCTGGGTCGCGGCACTGTTTGGTGGCTTGGCATTGGGGTTGGGCAAGAGCGGATTGCAACCGGAGCAATCGCTGATTCAATACGGTAGCTGGACGCTCGGAGCAGGCACTGCTTGCGTCCTGTTGTTCAGCAGCGAACGACCGCTGATTACCTCCAGCCTCAAGGAGCACGGAAAGCGGTTGATTGACGGCGTGCTTTCACTGACAGGCATCACTCGCGCTTTCGGCGACGTATT
>JAGQPC010000761.1 GCA_020426925.1 Planctomycetales bacterium
TGGAACTACACACCAGCGGCCAACGACGACACGTCGGTCAGCTTTAGTTACACGGTCACCGACGGTACCGCGAATACCGCTGGCAGCGCGACACTCGATATCACTCCGGTCAACGACGCGCCGGTGCTGCAAACGAATCTGCCGCTGACTCTTGCGGAAGGTGGAACGGGAGCGATCGATGCTTCTCGGCTGGCGGTTTCCGATGTTGACAATGTTGTGTCTGACTTGGTGTTTACCGTGACAACAGCTCCGATGAACGGCCAGCTGGAGCTGACGACGAATCCCGGCGTCGCCATTACCAGCTTTACGCAGGACGACATCGACAACAATCGCCTCGTTTACGTTCACGATGGATCAAATACAACTAGCGACAGCTTTGATTTCACGGTCAGCGATGGCTCGGGCGGTTCGATTGCAACCAACACGTTTAACATCAATGTTACTCCAGTCGACGACGACGCCCCTATCGTATCTGTCAACGCGGGCAGTACGACGACGGAAGGAGCGGTCGACACAATTGTCATATCGGAGTTGCAATTCGCCGATAGCGAGCAACCCGCGACTTCAATCACTTACACGGTGACCGCGATCCCCTCGAACGGACAACTTGAACTAACCACAGCGCCAGGAATCGCGGTTGCCACCTTTACGCAAGACGACGTTGACAACGGCCGACTGGTCTATGTTCACGATGGTTCGGAAACGACAGCGGACTCGTTCGCTTTCGATGTCGATGACGGAGTGGGCAACGTCACCAGCGGCCAGTTGTTCTCAATTGCGATTGCACCCGTCAACGATTCGCCTGTGGTCACGACGAACACGGGCATCACTCTTGCCGAAGGTGGATCGGCGGTCATCAGTTCGTTCGAGCTGGATGCAACTGATCCTGACGATTCCGGCACGGGCTTGATATACACCGTGACAAGTTCGCCAACGGAAGGGCGACTAGAACTCGTTTCCAATCCAGGAGTCCCAGTGACGACGTTTACGCAGAACGACCTTGATACGAACCAACTTGTTTACGTTCACAACGGAGGTGAAGGCCACGTCGATTCGTTCGCTTTCCAAGTGCAGGATGGAGGCGAAGACGGTGCGACGGCGGACACTGGAGTCTTTGCGATTACCGTGACACCCGTAAATGATGCGCCCGTTGCCGTGAACGATTCCTTTGTTGTCGGCGAAAACAAAGTGTTGACGGGAAACGTTAAGGCCAACGATAGTGATGTCGACGGAAACCCACTCACGGTTGCAACAGTTCCTGTAGTGTCGCCGTCCAGCGGAACATTGAAGTTGAATTCGGACGGCACGTTCACTTATACGCCGGACGCCAATTTCGACGGAGTCGATTCGTTCACGTATAAAATCATGGATGGAAACGGAGGCGTCGACACGGCTACCGTCTCAATCACGGTTCAAAATCTCAATACAGCTCCAACTGCCAACGACGACACGTTGACCGCATCGTCTGGGATCGAACTTGCGTTAGACGCCGCGTTACTCGGCAACGATGGCGATCCCGACGGAGACGCGTTGACAATTGTGGTTGTTTCGCAGCCATCGAACGGCACAATCGAGGTCTCTGCAACTGGTGCATTTAGCTACATACCGGCCGCAGGATTTCTGGGGACCGATACGTTCACGTACACAGTTACTGACGGAACGACTGCATCCTCCGTCGCAACTGTGACCGTTGAAGTCACGGCAGGTATCGCAAAGCCACAAACAACGGTGCCTAACAATTCGTCGACTACCAACGAAGACAACCAAGACGTTGCGGAAACGGCAGAGACGACGACAGACATCAGCCAAAAGCCGGTCGCAACGACCCAAGAAACACAACTTCAAAATCACAACGGACGCCTCAGGCCAGACTCACAGCGTGACGACGGTCAGCCCGAAGCAGCGGCAAGAGACACTTCCATCGGTACCGACACGCAAGAATTGATCCAGGCATTGCTCGAAACCGATCCAAACGTCGAATCGAGTTTGCGGTTAGTAACGATCTATCAAACAAAGAACATCCAAACCGAAGAGCTGAATGTCCGAGAAACAGAATTTGGACCTCGGTGGCAAGCCGTGATGCTGGACACGAATGCCATATTTGGTTCACTCGATCGCGCGATTGAGAACATCCAAGACACCGAAGCTGCGAATCACCTGATCGTTCAATCGGCCAAAGTCTTCACAACCGGTATCTCGATCGGCTACATCTTGTGGACGATTCGTGGCAGCTACTTGATCGCAATGCTCAGCTCCTCACTCCCGGTTTGGAGCCAGTTCGATCCTGTTCCGGTCCTCGCTGGTTGGAATGCGACTCCGATTAATGACGAAAAAGGAACTTTAATCGACGACCTGGTGTAATTCGCATTGCCGCCTGGCAATTTATTTCTGTAGGCACTCATTTTTTCGATTTCCAAAATTCGACTTTGATGTCAATTTCTCGGTAGCGGATGACGGCGATTTGACCACAATCGCCTTCATGAGCAAACTACCGCCTATCGAAGCAATGCATATTGCGTTTGAGAACCGCGATTCCCAGTTCGACGGAGTGTTCTATGTCGGAGTAAAAACGACAGGAGTCTATTGTCGCCCGACCTGTCCAGCTCGGCGTCCAAAACGTGACAATATCGAATTCTTCGCTTCGGCGTAAGAGGCCGCGCTCGGTGGTTACCGAGCGTGCAAGCGATGCAGGCCCACGGCTAGTTCACAAGGCGAGCCAGCATGGACAGCCAGTTTGATTGCGGAAGTCGCCGCTCAGCCTAACCGACGTTGGCATGATCAAGATCTTCGCGACCGAGGGATCGAACCGTCGCAAGCTCGACGCTGGCTTCAAAAGCATTTTGGAACAACGTTTCACACCTACGCGCGCACCGTGCGACTAGGAAAAGCAATCGAGCGATTGCATGATGGAGCTCCAGTGACATCGGTTGGACTCGACCATGGCTTCGAATCGCTAAGTGGATTCGGCGATGCAATGAAGCGAACGTTCGGGCAAGCACCAACGGAGGCGGCAAAGGCAATTCAAATCACTTGGACGAGAATTACAACGCCTCTCGGTCCAATGATCGCTGCGGCTACCAGTGACCATCTTGTTTTGCTCGAGTTTGCTGATCGCCGATCATTTGAGAAGCAGTGCCAAACCGTCTGCAAGCGATTGGGCGGAATACTAGTTCCCGGTTCGAACGAAGTATTGACATCTGCCGCGACTCAAATCAGCGAGTATTTCCGCGGAGCTCGTCGCGCATTCGATGTTCCTATGCAAACTCCAGGTACCGATTTTCAGGTGTCGCTATGGAGCGAGCTGCGGACCATTGAGTACGGAACGACGCAGACGTATGCTCAATTAGCAGACTCGCTTGGTCGGCCAGATGCAGTACGAGCGGTTGGAAAAGCGAACGGTGACAACAGGATTGCGATAATCATCCCCTGCCATCGAGTTATCGGCAGCGACGGAAAACTCACTGGATACGCAGGCGGGCTGTGGCGGAAACAGAAGTTATTAGAAATGGAATCTGGCCAAGCTACGTTGTGGTAGGTAGCAAAACGGAAATGCGGGCTCGATGAGCCCGCATGAAATGGCACAAGGCACTAGCAGTTTGCGCCAGCTTAATCTTCGGGTAGTGGA
>JAGQPC010000762.1 GCA_020426925.1 Planctomycetales bacterium
TCACGGAAGCAACGTTTGGGGCTGACGCGGCTGGCGGAAGTAGCCACGGCGGCTGGATGGACAACATCGGCGTCTGGGATGAAGCCCTCGACGAAGCTGCTATCAAGGCGCTCGTTGGCACGTTGCCACCGATCTTCGTAGGTGGAAGCGGAACGATTGGCGCGGAGAATTTCGCGGGCAATCGCACCAATTCGGTCTTTGGTCCGCCACAAGCCGGAGCCGCTGGTTGGAAGGTAACGCTCGTCGACTCCGATCTAACGATCAATGATCATACGACAGCTGAAGACGTACTCGACAACCCAGACGTAGATCCGGTCGTTGCTTCGTATCCTGTCGTCGATCTTGGCGGCGGCGGCGGCACGTTCGGTGACACTCAGCCGTATCCGAATGGCGTCGAAGACACGAGCATGGAAGACTTTGCGGTACGTGCTGAAGCGAACGCGACGATTCCTGCCGGTACATATACGATCGGTTTTGGATCTGACGACGGCGGTCAGTTGACCATCGCGGGAGTTGAGTTCGGTGATTCTCAGAACAACGATTCGCTGGACGCGGATCAAATCCGATTCGAGGGCAACCGCGGCCACGGCTGGACAGTCGGCACATTTACGCTCGATGCACCGCTGGAAACCACGATTGTCGCGTCGATGCACGAACGTGGCGGCGGTGACAGTTTCGAAATTGCCATAACCGAGGGCGAAGCGATCGAAGATCCTGTGCCAGGGGACTGGGATTTACTCGGCAACGGCACATTTGGTATTTCCCTTGACCATGAAGGAACGCCATTGGTTAGCGCGGACCTGACTGCGACCGTTCCGGATGGCAAGCCGTATCAATTCGATGTCAATGGCGACACCGATGCTGCAGATCAGCTGGCAATGGAAAACCCCGACGCGAACGTGTTTACCACGATTCTCAACATTGACGGCGTAACGTTTCAGATCAACGCGAGCGGCGCCGTCGCAAGTGGTGATGCATTTCAGATCGTCAAAGCTGACGAGATTGTGGGAACGCCGGTTATCACGTCGGTCGCCGCAGGTCAGAATTGGGTCTTTGATGCTGCTACGGGAAACGTCTGTTTGGACAGCTGCCCAGGTGGAGTCGCTGGCGACTTCAACAACAACGGCATGCGGGACACCGGCGACCTCGATCTGTTGGCAACAGCTATGCAGGCCAATGATCCTGCGTTTGACCTGAACGGTGATGGCTCGACGAACATCGCAGATCGTGTGGTGTGGGTAGAGCAACTCAGCAACACGTTTATGGGTGATTCGAACTTTGACGGCCAGTTCAACAGCAGTGACTTCGTTGCTGTATTCAGCTCCGCAAAGTACGAAACAGGCCAAGCGGCAACGTGGAGCCAGGGCGACTGGAACGGCGACGGCCTCTTCAATAGCTCCGATTTCGTAACCGCGTTCTCGGGCCAAGGCTATGAAGTGGGCGAACGAGCCGGCGGGCTTCAGGTCGTTCCTGAACCAAGCTCGCTGGTTCTGCTCGTGCTCGGTGCATTCGCACTGATCGGGCGCCGCCGAATGCGTTAAGCGTTACTGTTTTTTTAACTAAGACCCCATAAAGCCCTTCCCGAGAAATCGGAGAGGGCTTTTTTCGTGTTCTTACGTCTACGATGGCACGTGGCAATCTCGCCCAAGTTGCAATTTGCTGTTCTTGGCTCAGCCGGCACCGAAAAAAACTTGATCGCCAGCCGAAATCCGCTAAGATCCACGCGTTCGCGGAAAGATTCGCGGCTCGTAGCTGAAGCATGTTTAGTCACTGAGTGGGCCGCAGGTAGCTCGTTAGTCGTTCGCTTATCCCGACGCCGCAGGCGAGGCGTGTTATTGCGAGTGCGTAAACGGGCAGCTTCAGCAACGATGGCGAGTTAGCAGATGCCCGGGCGTGCGGTGAACAAAACGACACTGGGATCGACGTAGCACTTTTTTATTCTACTTGCGAGGTGTAAACATGAGATGGAGTTGGGTGCCAACCGTGCTGCTTGTTGCAGCCATGGCCAACCAGAGAGTGTTGGCCGAACAGATTCTGTTCTTTGACTTTAATGACAATTCAAACACCGACATCGCCAAGGATTCCAGCGGAAACAGCAACGACGGCGAATTGGTAGAGGCCGACTACACCGGCCCTGGTGGTGGCGTGTCCGGCGCCGATGACGACTACGCGCTGGACCTTGGCGATTTTGACAACGGTGCGTACCTAGATCTGACGGACATTGCCTTAGACGGTGCGTTCGACTCGATGGTGGACAACGACCGCGCAACGATCGCGTTTTGGCTGTTTGGCAATGACGAACAACCGGTCAATCAGTGGACATTCTGGTTTGGGCCAGGGCGACAATTGGGATCGCACGCGCCTTGGGGTGACGGAACCGTCTACTTCGACGTGGCTGGATGTTGCGGTGCCAACCAAAGAATCGCGAAAAACATTCCTGACCCAGATCTTTACAGTGGCCAGTGGAACCATTTTGCCTTCGTCAAAGACGAAGGCTACACGGCGGTCTACATCAACGGCGAGTTGTTCCACGATTCAGGTGCTGACGAGAAAGACCCGCTCTTCGAAATCACGGAAGCTGCATTCGGCGCAGATTCCAACGGAACCGCAAGTCACGGCGGTTTGATGGACAACATTGGAGTGTGGGACGAAGCACTCGACGAAGACGCCATCAAGCGACTAATGAGTTTCGATATGGGCCCAACGGTGGCCGGTGACTTCAACAACAATGGCATGCGAGACACTGGCGACCTCGATCTATTGGCAACCGCTATGCAGGCAAATGATTTGGCGCTCGACCTCAATAACGACGGAACGACCAACATCGCTGATCGTGTGATGTGGGTAGAGCAGCTCTCCAATACGTTTATGGGCGATTCGAACTTTGACGGCGAATTCAACAGTAGTGACTTTGTTACTGTATTCAGCGCCGGCAAGTACGAATCAGGCCAAGCAGCAACGTGGGCACAAGGCGACTGGAGTGGCGATGGCCAGTTTAACAGTTCCGACTTCGTAACCGCGTTTGCAGGTGGCGGCTATGAAATTGGCACAAAACCCGGTGGGCTTCAAGTCGTGCCCGAACCAAGCTCGCTCGTTCTGCTCGCATTCGGAGCGTTTGCGTTGCTCGGACAGCGTCGAACGCGTTAAGCACCGTCAACTTTGAAAACCTAAACCAAAGCCAAAAGCCCTTTTCGAGAAAATCGGAAAGGGCTTTTATTATTGGCAGGTAAGCCGTTGCCCGAAAGCTGCTGCACAATCTGACTAGCCAATTTCCGTGGTGCCCATCAGACCGCGACATATCTTCCGACTTGGAACGCCACTACAAAATCCGCCGTCGTGAAATCGCCGTTTCCGTCCCAATCTCCTTCAGCCCAAGTGGAATTGCCGATTAGCTGGTCTTCATATTCGGCGGCCTGAAAGACGAACACGAAGTCAGTCGAGTTGAACACGCTATCGAGATTGGCGTCACCGATTGAACTTTGCAACAAATCGTTCACGAGAAAAGCGACATCGTCTTGGTCAACCATATTGTCGCCGTTAAGGTCAAAGGCTTTTGAATCAGCCCGGCTTTGAACTGCATCAAACAAGCGATCGATGTCGTGTGAGTCAACGACTCCGTCGCCCGTGGTGTCACCATGGACCGTGTCGAGATAATTCGACACTCCAGGTGTCGGGCGTGCCGACCGCCAGCTCGTCGCTGCAAATCCGTTTGATATGGAAGACGAGCGTTGAAGCGATCGGCCACCACCATCAGCGTCTGTTGGCCATGGCGGACGATCGTCGTAATGCATCGCGTCAACGACAACCATGGAATGATCTTCTGATTCGCTTGGGGCACGCAATCCAATCACGTCGTCACTGTTACTCAGGTTGCCTTGATATCCACCAACAAGTCTCACGGCCGGACGAATACCGTAGTGTTCTCGAAAGGC
>JAGQPC010000763.1 GCA_020426925.1 Planctomycetales bacterium
GCGGTCACGCCGTCACGTCACGTGTCTGCCGGTTTTTTTCGAGTGCATTTGTGGGTCACTTTGGGGCTGAGCACCTTTGCAGCGACGCTCGTGTTTTTATTGCCGGGCGAATTTCCCGGAGGGCGAGCGATCGGCATCGGGGCAGCCATCGCGGCAACACTCAGCTATGTCGGCGCCGTTGTTTGGCTGTATGAAAAAGCGAGAGCCGGCGTTGTGTTTTTGTGGCTGGTCGCACTCGTGAATTTGTTTTTCGGCTGGCGACTCGACGTCGCCATGCAAACGGTGCCATCAGCCGAAACGCTCCACCAGCTCGTTCCACTGATCGATTTCGTATCGTCTGGAATGGTTATTGGGCTCACATTCGCCGCGATGCTGTTAGGACACTGGTACCTCAACACGCCCACCATGAAGCTGGATCCGCTCAAGCGTCTTTTGATCGGGATGGCAATTGTCACGTTGCTGCGGATCGCGGTTTGCGGATTTGGAGTTGCGACGTTGCTCCAATCGCCCGACGAGGTCGCCTATTTCTCCAAAGCGGTTTTGTCGCTGCGTTGGCTTGCGGGATTGGGCGGGTTGCTTGGTTTGACGTACATGACGTGGGAAACGCTTAAAATTCCCAACACGCAAAGTGCGACCGGAATACTTTACGTCGGCGTAATCTTCGTTTTCATCGGCGAGCTTGCTTCTCGCTTACTATCCGTTCAACATCCGTTTCCACTATGATATCGGTATGGCTAGATTAACTTTCCGCTGTCCAAGCTGCCAAGTGACGCAAAGTGCAGTTCTGAGCGACGCCGACCTGTGCTGCTCAGCGTGTTCCGTCAAAGTTTGCACTCCCGGGCCTCAATTCGCTGCCGAAAGTTCAGGGCAGCAGGCGGTCGATCGGTGCCTTGTCTGTGGTAGTCCCGAGCTGTTTGTTCGCAAAGATTTTCCTCAACGCCTAGGTGTCACCATCGTTGCCGTTGGTTTTGCGGCAAGCTGCATCACCTGGAATTACCATTGGGTTGTTGCGACGTTTGCGATATTGTTCGGAACGGCATTCATTGACGTCGCCCTCTATTTTCTGATGGGGAACGTTTTGGAATGCTATCAGTGCCACAGCCAATATCGAGGTCTGCCGGAACTGGATGGTCACGAAGCGTTCGATCTTGAAGTTCACGAACGACATCGGCAGCAAGCCGCGAGGATGAAAGCGGCCGCGAACGACACTCCCATGTAACGCCGAGTGTCTCAATCCTAAACAGGTTTCGTACCGCATATGGATCAGCAGCGTGAACGAGTCGAAGCCGACCTGCGAGGAATCGTTCGCGGCGAGGTTCTGTGCGACGATCTCTATCTGCAGATGTACGCGAGCGACGCCAGCATTTACGAGCTGCGTCCGGCCGCTGTCGTTCGGCCGCTGTCTACGGCCGACGTCGTAGCGTGCGTTCAATACGCTGGAGAAAACGGCATTTCGATTCACGCTCGAGGCGCCGGAACAGGCCTCGCCGGAGAATCGCTCGGACGCGGAATTGTTCTCGATTTTTCGGCCCACATGCGACGAATTCTCAAGCAAGAAGAGGACCGCGTCGTCGTGCAACCCGGAGTCACGCTGGGAAATCTCAACCGGCAACTCGCGGCACACGGTCGTTGCTTTGGTCCAGATCCAGCGAATCGCGAAATCACAACGATCGGAAGCGTCTTGGCGATTGATGCCAGCGGCAGCCATTGGCCGCTGTACGGCACACCGCGCGACAACATCGAAAGTGTTGAAGTCGTGCTTGCAACGGGCGACGTCGCGACGTTTTCTCGGCAGAACGTTTCGTCGCTGGTGGGCAACAGCATTGAACCGATCGTTCGCCAAGTGAAAAGCCTGATCGAATCGAACTATTCGCTGATCCAGGAACATCAGCCAAACACGCTCGTGAATCGAGCTGGCTACCGGCTCGACGACGTTCTGTTCGATGACGATTTAGAGCTTGCCAAACTGATGATCGGTAGCGAAGGAACGCTTGGCATCATCACGCGAGCAACGCTTCGCACAAGCCCGTTGCCTAAGTGTGTGGGTTCTGTGATTCTGCTTTTTGATAAGCTGGACAAGGCCGCGACGGCTGCAATCGAGGTGCAGAAACACAGCGTCGCGACGTGCGACTTGATGGATCGCCGATTGCTGAGACTTGCTGTCGAATCTGATCCTCGTTATGCACAGTTGGTGCCGGTCGATACGGAAGCTCTGCTAATCATCGAAAAGGTTGATGACAATGTCTCCGATCTGCGAGAAGCCCTGCAGCACATTGTCAATGTTATCCGCAAACGAAAGAAGCTGGCATTCGACTCGCGAATGGCGATCGAAGCGGATGACGTTGAGCTTCATTGGAACTTGACTCGGCGAGTCGTGCCGTCGCTGTACCGCTTGAAAGGCGCGACGCGACCGCTGCCTTTTATCGAAGACATCGCGGTGCCGCCGCTCAAACTGGCCGATTTTTCAGTGCAGCTTCAAAACGTTTTGAAGAAACACGAGATCACCGCGTCGATGTTCGCGCACGCGGGACACGGCCAGATGCATATTCGACCGTTCTTGGATTTGGCCAACCCAGACGATGTGAGGCGAATGGAGGATCTGGCCAAGGACCTCTACGAGGAAGTGCTCAGTATCGGTGGGACGATCAGTGGCGAACATGCGGACGGTCTCAGTCGCACATGGTATCTGCGCAAGCAATACGGTCCGCTGTACAACGTGTTTCTCGAGCTGAAACGGATTTTTGACCCACAGCACATCCTAAATCCGGGCAAGATCATCGACACGCGGGCTCAATCGATTTCCGAGAATTTGAGGCCTGTGACGGCAATTGCAACTCGTGATGCAGATGAGTCGCCGGACGAAACAGACGTCGATGCAGACTCGGTCGATAAAGAGCTACCGGTTCTGAACGTGCAGTTAAATTGGACTGGTGATGACATTGCGTTGGCCGCGCGGAATTGCAACGGGTGCGGTGGTTGCCGTACGACCGCGTCGATCGAACGGATGTGCCCCATCTTTCGGCTGGGCCCAGTCGAAGAATCGTCGCCAAGAGCCAAGGCGAACATCATGCGTGCGATCATGACCGGCCGGTTAGAACCTTCGACACTCCATTCGGACACGCTGAAACAGGTCGCGGACTTGTGCGTCAACTGTCATCAATGTCGTTTGGAATGCCCTGCGAGCGTCGACATTCCGAAGCTGATGATCGAAGCAAAAGCTCAGTACGTGTCCAACAACGGACTTACGCCGTCCGAGTGGATTCTGACTCGGCTTGATAAAGTTGCAGGCTGGGCGTCGGCCGCGGCGCCGATGGTCAATGCGGGACTGCGCAACCGGCAAGTGCGGTGGCTGCTGGAAAAACTAACCGGGATCGCGCAAGGCCGAAAGCTCCCTCAGTTCAGCAAGCGGAGTTTTCTGAAACGGCACGCGAAGCATCGTATTACGCGTGCCTCGCGACAAGGCGGCACGAAAGTCCTCTATTTTATCGACACCTACGCAAACTGGTTTGACGTGCAGCTCGCCGAATCGGCGATTTCCGTTTTGGAGCACAACAACGTGTCGGTCTTCGTTCACCCTCGCCAGAAACAGTCCGCAATGGCGCTCATCAGCATGGGCGCGATCGAAAAGGCGAAACGCGTTGCACGACAAAATCTTTTGCTACTGGGTGATGCAGTGCGACAAGGCTACCATATCGTCGCGACGGAACCTTCCGCGATGCTGTGCCTGACGCGAGAATATCCGAACTTGCTGGACGACGAAGATGCGCAGCTTGTTGCGGAGAACTCGTCAGAGCTAACGGATTTTCTGTGGCGGATGCACTTGCGAGGCGATCTGCAATTGAATTTTAGGCCGCTGCCGATGACGATCGGATACCATCAGCCATGTCACCTTCGCGCCTTGGAAGTGGGCAGTCCGGGTGAGAATCTTATGCGACTGATTCCCGGTTGCACGGTGCGAAACATCGATCGCGGGTGCTCTGGAATGGCCGGAACGTACGGCTTCAAACGCGAGAATTACCGCACGAGCCTGCGGATGGGCATGGGCCTCATTTCGGCGCTGCGACGACCGGATCTTCAAGTCGGCGCGACAGAGTGCAGTGCCTGTAAAATCCAAATGGAACAGGGAACCTCAAAACCGACCATCCACCCGATCAAAATACTTGCTTACGCTTACGGCTTAAAACCTGAGATCCAAAACTTGTTTACCAAAATCGGCGAGGATTTGATCGTTACATGATCATCGAAGTCAAACTGTTTGCTGTGGCGAAAGAGATCGCACAGGCGGAGACGTTTCAGATGGAATCGGACGGACCGATCTCGATCGCCGAGGTCCGCGAGAAAATGGCATCGGCGTTTCCGGAACTGGCGAGAGTGCTAGGTCACACTCGGTTCGCAGTAAATGCTGCATATGCGACCGACCAACAGCTCGTCAGCGATTCAGACGAAGTTGCCATCATCCCGCCGGTCAGCGGCGGGTAGATGGAAAGCGCCGAGGCAAAATCGGGCGAGTGGCAAGAACTAACCGTACGCCGCTTCGCTAGAATCCATACCAAGCCGAGTTTTCAGCTCATCGAAGTGCCGCACGAATTCGTCGCTGGACGAGTGAACGTGTTCAGCTTCGGTGATGAACTGCAAGTCTTCCAAATGCTCAAGGCCGTATGACTGCATGATCTCTTCGTACGCATCCAAAGTCTCACCGTAGACGATCAGCAGTTTGTGCTCGTCGAACTGGACTTCTTGAGGGATGGAAGGATTTAGGACAGCCAGTCCGGTGCAGCCATCGTTCGTGAGCAGATCTTCGTAGTCCCAAAGTGTCCTGAGCAACACAGGCATGTCCATGTGCTCGCGGTACAAGTCGACGTGGCCGGGCGTTCCACGAGAGTGGCTCGTTTCCAAAACTACGTCGACGCAATTTCCGAGCGGCCCGAGCAACTCGATAAATAATTCGAAGAGATGCTCTGTCGAAGCCGAAGCCATCAGGACGGGCATGTCGCTGTGGGTGTCGGGATCTTGGTAGCGATCTCGCTTATACCCCGCCTTCGGAACGACTTTTAGGTTCTACGAAGGTCGCACGGCATCTGTTAAAGTGAACGAACCGTACTTGCGTACACCGAGATGCGTTTCGAGCTCTTCTTTGGAAAGCTGCTCGAAACTGCTCGCCGATGTCGGCTCTTGCGTTTCTTCATCAAAAACGTTCGTGAAAAAATTCTTCAGGAAGCCCATCTCGTTCCTCGGTGCTACGGACAGGAAGGCGTTGATAGTCAAGCGTAGATCATCTGAACCCGACTGGAGCACGACGTCAGCGTTGGGACGGTGCGAACTCCAACAGCGCGTCCCAAGAACCCGCACATTCAGTAAAATTAGTTCTTTCCCGTTGACTCAACGCGTTTCAATACGCGCAAGTCTTGGGCAGTCGAGGCAAGTCTAGCACGCAGCTTGCGCCAATCCGCAATTGCTCGAGCGACAAGGAGCAAATCTCATGAAAGCATATTTCCGATCACAACAATGGCAGCAAAACGCCGTGGTCAGAATTGGAATTGTTTCACTAACGATGGCATTCATTGCGATTGGCTGCTCGCCTCAATCGCCAGCGAAGCCCGCTGCATCGACCGGGAAACCCGACACAGAATTAGCCGAAGCAGAAACGCCCGACGCGGCCACCGACTCGAACATTTCGGAAGCATGGGATGCGATTTATGTCGGAGGAACGCATGTCGGTTACTCGCACACGACAAAGCGCCAACCTCCCGATTCGAATGGCGAAATTGAGATCACATCAGACACCGAAATCGGACTAAAACGATTTGGCACCGAAACCCATCAATCGATCCATATTCAGAGCGTCGAGATTCCAAATGGCCAGCTCAAGAGCGCGAGCTCGACGATGTCTTCCGGCACGGGAAGCGTCGCGACGGAAATCACAAACTCGGGTGACAAGCTTGTTGTTGTGAATAAGGCGGGCCAAGGCTCCACAACGATTGAACTACCCGCCGATTGTTTAGGGATCGGAGGATTCGAACCGGATTTACAGAAGGATCCGATGCAAGCCGGCGAGACTCGCACGTATCGCACGTTCGTTCCACTCATGAACACGGTCGGAACGACCACGCTGACTGCTTTGCACCTCGAGGAGACGAAACTACTCGGCGAGACGCGGGCTTTATTGCGGATCGAAAACGCGATGACGCTGCCTGGAGGTAATTCGATCAACGTCACGATGTGGGCCGACGGACGCGGCGACATTCTAAAAACTGACATGAGCGGCCTACAGACGACCTATCGCACGACGCGTGAAAAAGCGATTCCGTCGTCGACAGCGAACGCGGTGGATCTCGGCACGCAATCGCTGGTTCGACTGGATCAACCGATCGAATCGCCGCATCAAACAAAGCACATTCGCTATTTGGTAAAAACAAAGAACGGCGTGTCTAAGGACCTTATTCCCGAATCGGAATGGCAACATGTCGCCCAGGTTGATTCGAATACGATTCGGCTTGACGTCCAGATGCCGCGACCTGCGAACTCGCAGAATGACAGCACCGCGCCGCCCGCAGAGTTCACGGCATCCAATTCGATGATTCAAAAGGATGCGGAAGCGATCACGTTACTGGCAGCACAAGTCCCAAACGGCGCTTCGACGTGGGAAACGGTGTGTCGGCTTGAATCGTTCGTCAGCACCTTGATTGACGAAAAGAATTTTTCTACCGCGTTCGCTTCGGCCGAAGAAGTCGCGAAAAGCAAGCAGGGAGACTGCACCGAACATTCTGTTTTGCTGTGCGCATTGTGCCGAGCGAAAAACGTTCCATCGCGGTGTACGGCGGGGCTGGTTTATTCCTCGCCGCATCAAGCGTTTGCGTTTCACATGTGGACGGAAGCCTGGATTGATGGACACTGGATTCCGCTCGACGCAACGCTGGGAATCGGCGGTATCGGAGCAGCTCACATCAAGATCAGCGATACCAGTTTTGCCGATGGCGGCGGTTTTGAAAGCATGCTGCCGGTGATCCAATTGATCGGCAACCTGGAAATCGACGTTGAGAAAATCGAATGACGACAATGACGGCAGGGACTTTCCGGTTAGTTGGAACTTAAGTGTTCGGCGACTTTCGCGAGCAATGGATCGATCGTTTCTGCTTGGATCTTATGTGGAGGATTCCACTTGCGCCATTCGAAGCCTTCGTGCTCAGTCACTGTGATTTCAACGTCGTGGACTAAGTACGCCAAATAGATAATCAGCCTCTTGTCACGAGGTTCCGTCCAGTCCTTGTATTGGACCGGATACTCAAGTTTGAACTTAAACGTTTCATCGACACGAATGTCTTCCTTGCGTATTCCTGTTTCTTCAAGCAATTCGCGAAAAGCACATTCCAGGTTCGTTTCTCCCTTGTCGACGTGCCCTTTCGGGAGATCTAAACGGTCAGGGTGGACCATTAGAAGAAACGAGTCGACTTTGGGCCGATGCTCATCAGCTACGAATTCGGTGGGACGGACAATGAGAAAACCGCAGGACTTCAGTTTGGGCATAGTTTTTTCAGAGCGGCTGCGATAACGTTAATGGAAAGGTAGTGGATCTTGCTAAAGATCCTTGAGGCGAACGAAGCTTGGCAATTCCCGCGGCGGCGAAAATCAGACCATGAAAATCTACACGAAAACTGGTGACAGC
>JAGQPC010000764.1 GCA_020426925.1 Planctomycetales bacterium
ACGTCGTACTACGAGTTACTTAATTGCGGGATTCGAGTTGCGCCGTCAGCTGGTAGCGGATCATCAAATCAAAGCGGAAATCCGCTTGGCTACAACCGAGTTTACGTGCACTGTGGCGATGCATTCACGTGGGACAACTGGTGGCATGGGTTGCGACAAGGACGATCGATGATCACGAACGGCCCCATGCTTCGGCCTCGCGTGAATGGAGAACTGCCGGGCCATGTTTTTCACGGCTATGCAGGTGAAACCGTGCGACTGACTCCGACGTTGAACTTGTCGACTCGTGAACGGATCACCTATTTGCAGATTGTAAAAAACGGGGAAACAGCAGCGGAAGTACGACTGGACGAGCTTGCCAAACAGCGAGGACAGTTGCCCGAAATCGAGTTCACCGAAAGTGGTTGGATGTTGATTCGAGCCGTATGCGACAATCAGAAAGCGTTTCGATATGCGACCACGGCCCCCTATTACGTCGAATTTGATGGGGCTCCGAACCGGATCAGTCGGCGGTCGTGCAAGTTCTTTTTAGATTGGACGACGGAACGCATCGCCGAACTCGAGCAACAGCTTTCCGGCACCACCAAAAAACAGCGCGACGCCGTTTTGAAATATCATCGCGCCGGATTGAAGTTCTGGACGGAACGAAGAGAGTCCGCAAACGCTCCATAGCTGTCGCCGTACGCTCGGAGCGACGCACCTACCAATCGTGAATCTCCACTTCGATCGCACCATCATCCAGCTGTTGCTTGGCGATCTTTGCAATTTGTCGAGCCTTCGATTTTGCAGAATCGGGCGAATTCGGTGGCAACTTTTTAAGCACTGCGATTGCTTGGCGAGGCCTTTCGTCTGCCTGAACAAGAATCTGCGCTAGTTTCAATCGTGTCGGAATCGTCTTGTGAGCTGGAAACCGACGGATCATTTCCACTAAGAATGGAACTGCGTCCGCCCACCGTTTTTGTTTTTGCAACGCGGAAGCAATTGCGACGAGAACTCTGTCGGGCAGACTCTTTCCGCTGTCAAAGTCGTCCATAGATTTCAAAGTAATCTGAACGGCAACCTCAACGTTGCCTTGGTCGATTGCGTCTGTGATCGATTCAATTAGTCGTTCGCGGCGCTTCTTGGTTTGCGCCCGAGATTCATTTGCTTCCTGAGCGTCGGCCTGTGCACGGCGTGATGCACGATCGCGTTTCTGTGGGCCACCTTTGAAATAAATCGATACGAAATCCCATCCTTCACAATCAACAATCTCCTTCTGAAGCATTGCGAGCCCTATTGGAATTCCCAGGACAATTCCCATCGCATGAAGTAATGCAGAAGTGACGGCCGTCCCTGATACGCTGATCAGCAAGACCTGAAGTGCAATGTAGCCTCCGCCGAAAACAACAATCGGAATCTCGGCCGTGCGTGGAATCACACTAATAAAGTAAACGCATTCCAAGGTATTCTGCGGCGCCCAAATTACTGCGATCGTGAGGATTCCAAAAATTGCGGTTGATGCGCCAAGCGACGATCCTTCAACGCCCAAGACAAAGAACAGCACTTGTTCAAATGCAGCCGTTGCTATCCCAAGCACTACGTACATCGGCAAGAACACTTTCCAGCCAACCTTACCTTCTACGACGAGTCCGAATCCCCACAGAAAAAACATGTTTCCGATAAGGTGGCCGATTCCGCCATGCAAAAAAATGCTCGTGCCCCACTGAAGCGGATTGATAGTGGAGTAGTCCAGGCTGAGCATGGTCATCAGCCCGTTTGCCTCCTCGGATGCCATTGCCGGGACGCAGACAACGCCAAAGACGACAACGTTGGCAATGATTAGGCCAATCGTCGCCAGCGGAATGTAATAGATTGGCGCATCTGTGTTGTACGGTGTGAACATATGCAGTTCCCCCAGCATCACGATCGCTCGCGTCACACGAGCAGCACAACTTGCTATTGTAATTCGCGCGGGGGGAACCACCTACTCTGGCGGTTCAAGCCAGCCTCTGTTGTACACGGACTCGAACGTTCGGCACTGACTGCACAGCCAGAATCGCCAAAGCTACGTCATCGCGAAGTCTCGATGTTCATCGCCGCGCGGATGGCTTCTTTCAGACGAGGTTCGCATTCCGGGGAAACGCGAGAGGCGCGGGGGCTGGCTTCGTAGCCGCCTTGAGCGTAGTGCTCCGTCAAGCAGACATAACCTGGAGCGTAATCTCCATAAGCGGCGACGGCAGTGAAGGCGTCGCCACCGAGCTGCTGGGCGTATAGCTGGTACTCGACGACAGCTTCACCAGGCATGTGAACGATTGTTGCCGGACCGATTCTTAAGCAGCTCACTGTGAGCGCATCGTTCTGACCGCAACGACGCAGCCAAACAAGGTTGCGGGCGGCTTCTTTGCGATCGATCTCCTGCGCGTTGGTGTCACCGATTTCCGCTCGCAAGCTTTCCTCGTTCAAATGTTCGCCTGCGGGGAAAACGATTGGTGCTGTGTTCCATGAGACGCTGGAGGCTGAGACTTCGTGGCGCTCTGTTTTTTGAAATGCAGCAGACATCGCATTTGCCATTCGGACCGCTAACACCTGCCGGTTTTCCGGCGAACCGTCGTTGTATTTTCCGGCGCCGATGTTTCCTCCCGCGCCGTTGAAGTGCACGTGCGGAATTCCGTTCAGCGTCACTTGCCGAAGGTGTCTTGCCATTCCCGGAAAATCTGGATTGGCGATTCCTTTGAGGTAATAGCTTTGGGGGTGTGTCGCGTAGTAGGTTATGACGGCGAGCACCTGTTCGCCATTCCAAAAGCTGATCGACTTCAACATCGGATCAATCGTGCCTTCTGGCTCGGCTCGCAGTTCGGGATCTCGACACGCGGTATAGCGAGTGGCTCGAACTTTGCCGTCCTCGCCGAGGATCCGCCGATTTGACGCGACCATTTCCACTTTGGCTTCGCCGATGCCGATGTGCGTGAAATCACTGGCTGTTTGCATCGCGTGCTTCGCTGCGGCCGCGACACGTTCGATGCAGTCTTGGGCGTATTTCACGTCGAACATCGTCCCGTTGAGACCGTACTCGGCCAACACAGCGTCTGCCGCAAAATCACAAATGGGTGCATCGTGCTGATGCAGTGTGTGGACAGAAACGCGATCGGCCGATGTGCCAACTGCCTCGGCAATTCTTGCGCACCACTGCTGGTGTGCGGAGTTAGCAATTCCGATCCAATCGACTGCACACAGAACAATCGGGTCGTCGGCTCCAACGAGTACGATTCCTGTTGCTTGCAAGGGCATCGCCACCGCATCGCAGCGGTTGTACGCAAGTGGACTTCCAACCGGTGGAGAAACGTCGACATCGAAAACGCCGACGCGCAAGTCTGCTGCGAGAAGAGTTGTTCCCAATAAGACAAAGGCGGCAAAAACGGAAAATGAAAATCGTGAGAATGACATACTTCACCAGAGGGGAATTGCGTTTGGGTTTGAGCGAATTGGATTGACCGTTTCGAAGTCCCGTCTTCCGTACCGGACAAGCGTGTTATTCTACACGATCTGAAGTAGCAGATTTGTCGTGCGGCCCAATATCGTCATCGCCGAAGAAAGTAACCCATGCCACCGAAGAACGGCGCCGGATTCAGCCTAAAAGATCACTTGTTTAACAAACGCAAGGTCCAGTACCTCGCGGATTTGTTTCGAGCTGCCGATGCAGACTTCGATGCAAAGAGTTTCGTAAAGCAGGCGACTCGTCCGTTCAAGAGTTTGGAACTGAAGGAACGAATTGCTCACCTGGCGGTGACGCTGGAAGATTTCTTGAACGACGATTTTCGAGTTTCCGCGAAGCAGATCATGGAGGCGCTTCCTCCGCCTTTGGATCCAAGGAAAACGGATGATGACTTTGGCGACTTTATACTGGCTCCGTTAGGAGAATACGTCGTCCGCAATGGCCTGAGTAAACGACACCTGAAGTTGTCGCTGCGGACGCTGAAGGAAATCACGCAACGGTTTTCGATGGAGGATGCCATTCGCCATTTCATCAACGCCTTTCCAGACGAGACTCTGCGAGAACTTGAAAAGTGGTCGACCGATTCCAATTACCACGTACGCCGGCTGGTCAGCGAAGGCGCGCGTCCGACGTTGCCATGGTCCGGTAGATTAGCCGTGGACTTCACGCAACCACTCCCGCTGCTGGATAAGCTGCATGCGGATCCGACGCGGTACGTCACTCGATCGGTCGCCAACCATTTAAACGACATTTCCAAACTGGAACCGACGCATGCGATCAGCACGCTGAAGCGATGGAAACAAGAGTCGGTTCAGCAGCAGGACGAGTTTAACTGGATCGCCAAACATGCACTGCGAACTCTGATCAAGCAAGGGCACCACGATGCGCTCAAGTTTCTTGGGTTTCGAACGAATCCAAAGATCGATATCGAAAACTTCACGGTCGCACGGAAGCGACTGAAGCCCGGCGAAGTGCTGGAATTCGCTTTCGACATTGTTGCTGAAAGAGACGAGCCGTTGATCGTGGACTACGTGATCGACTTCGTCAAAGCGAACGGAAGCCTCGCACCCAAGGTCCACAAGCTCAAGCAGCTTACTGAAAAAAATGGAAAACGCGTCACCTTGAAGAAGCAACACACTCTACGAGCGAACGCAACGACCTACACACTCTATCCGGGCACTCATCGCGTTACAATTCAAATCAACGGAAGTGCGTACGGGACGTTGGAATTCGAATTGATTTAAGCGCGCGGGGTCTGCCCAAACGCTAATTGTCGTGGATCTTGCAAATGCCTTCGCAAGCAACTTCCAATACGGTCGGTGTTCACACCCAGGATTCGAACAACGAGTCGTGCAGCGCGATCTTCGGATCTTTCTTCAATCGTTTGTCGTCGTCATCGTCGTTGGTGTCTGTAAAATCGTTTCTAACAGCGACTGCTGCGGCAGGTACCTGCGGTTGATCGCCGATGTAGTTGCCCTGCATGAACGCGAACACGATATCGGATGTGTTGAAGTCGCCGTCTCCGTTCCAATCGCCTTCTTCGAACGTTGAATTTCCAGTGACGCCATCTTCATATTCGCCCGCCTGGAAAACGATCAGCAAATCCGCTGAATCGAAGATTCCGTCCGCATTGACATCACCAGGATTGACACTTGCTGCAGCCCCTGGAGTACCGCCAATAACGCTCGGCCGCCAGCCACTGGCCGCTGCCCAGTCGCCGAGAGCTTGCGTAGCTGGGGAGAAGACTTCCAAGGTTGCACCGCCGCCGTCAGTGCGGGGATACCATGCGTCGCTGTACTTGAACCTGTGAATGAGTTGTTCGCCCGCCACCAACGATATCGTTTCGGCGGAGTTGCTCAGTGCACCAGACCATTGGCCTGCGACGGGAAGTTCCGTTCCGTACCGAGCTTGGAATGCGGCAATGTCTTCCACGACAAGAATGTGTTGGCCGGGAGCAATCTCAGTGATCGAGCCTTCGGCGAAATCGAATGCAACTCCTTCGTCATTTCCGTCGACAACGATTTGGGTGAAGCTGACGTTGCTTAGATCAACGGGCTCGTCACTGATGTTGGTCAATTCGATGAACTCGAAATCGTCTGCATCGGTAATGCCCGCATCGATTTCAGCCAGAGTCGCGGAGCTGGGATGATAGTTAATCTCGCTGATGCGTAGGTTCTCCGCTGATGCAGGAAATGCAACAGTGTAAGTCGGGTTCGTCAACACCGACCACTTGCCATCAAGATACGCTCGCGCCTTGATGCTAGTCGATTGCGTTAGATTGATCGGGGCTTCTGAAAGCGTCATGATCAAGTCAGTCGAGTAGAACATGTCGATGTCGTCTGCGGCGTTGTTCAACGCTTGAACGGCCAGCAGATTGGTGCCCTGTTTGATTAGCGCTTTATGCTCGGTTAAATCGATCAAGTCTTGCACAAGTGCCGCCGAATCGAATCGATCAATCACCGCAGTCGACGTGTGAGTTAACTGCTCGGGCGCATTCGCACTTGCAACGAGTGTTCCGTTTAAGTACGCCGCGTATCCATCGCCATAGCGAGGTCGCAGCAACAGGTTGCCGATGTTGTTGGGATCTTCAACATCAAATGGAATGCGAAGGTATGCGGTCGCAGATTCATTGCGAATGTCGTCTTGCAAATCGGTTTTGATTAGTGGAGCGAAATTGCGGTGGCCGGCGTCTCCCACTAGTCGGAACGAGTCATCAAATTCTGTTTTGGTTCCGGCTGCAATTCCAAATTCTAAAACTCCCGTCCCCGAACGATCGAAGTGCCAGATCTCTACAGTATGTTCACCTA
>JAGQPC010000765.1 GCA_020426925.1 Planctomycetales bacterium
CATTGGCGAGGACCTGCTGTTTCGCCGTCAAATCGGTAATTTTCTTGATGCCGTCAGCGTCGAGAATATTGTTCGGATTGAGCTTTTCAACAGGAGTTTGCTCCAGGTAGTCGATCGCGGCATCATCCAGCACGTACCCGTTCAGATCGGTACCGATGATCTTCAGGATCTCGTCCTTGAATCGGTCACGCGAGTTATAAAGCTCGACAAATTCAAACTGTTTACCGACGGTTTTCAATGCTTCCGAAAACTTGGCGTCAAAGAGTTCGACTAAACCTTGTTCTTCGGAAGCTCGCGCGCAACCAAGCAGTTGAGCCACTTGTTCGACGTCTTGCGCGGTCTTGTTGACTCGCACGAAGAACGCCACTTTGATGTCGGCGCGAATGTTGTCTTGGCAAATCAGCCCATCTTCGCCGTGACGATAGATTTCAATTCGCTTGACCGAAATGTCCATCCGTTCTGCTCGGTGAACGACTGGCAAGACCATCATGCCACCAAACGACACTTTGGTACCGCCTAAACCGTTTCGAACCAGAGCGGTGCCCTGTTCAACTTTTTGATACAGCTTGACGAAAGTGTAGAGAAGGCCAATGGCCAGCATCGAGAACAACACCATGCCAACCGCCACAACAAACCCGCCCATTTGAGCGAACAAAGGTGCTAATGTCATTACTTCATCTCCAAGTTGAACGGTACGACCGTGTATGTGTTTTTGTCTTTGTTATGTTCAGCGATAACCGCTTCATCGCCTTTTTTGAGTGTGCAGTCTGCGCCACATCGAACGTTGATCGTGACCGGTGGCCCATCTCGAACTAGCTTCGCTTGACCAAATGTCGGCGTGACTTCGCCCGTCGTTACGATGCATGTCTTTCCGACCATCTGAATTGGCAACTCTGTTCCGGCATTGACGTGTTTGAACAGCGTCCGAACCGGTGCCGTCAACACTTTTGTCGCCAGCAAACCGAGTACGAGTATCGGCGTGAGCAATAGCAGCGATCGCGTCGTGCTCAGTTCGGGATTAAAGTAGTGGTTGCTCATGATCCCCAAGGACCAGCAACTGAACGTCAGCGTGCTTACCAGAATCATGAGTGGAACATCACCTACGTTGAAGAATCGCAGAAGGCTGATCCAGATGCTTCCACCGCCCGTTCCGCCCCCTGCCGAAACGTCGGCGTTTGCATCCACATCGATGTCCGCGTCGACATCTAGGTCGAGATCAGCGTCCACATCAACGTCGAGATCGAGGTCGAGATCGGTATCGAGATCCATGTCCATATCGATGTCGAATGAATCGAGACCAACCGCCCCGACGATGAACATAATCCAATAGATGAACACCGCGCCCAACATCACTGTGAACGGTACGTTGACCGCGATGAAGCACACCCGCAAGAATTCGTAAAACTCGTTCATGACACGCCCTGTAGTCACACAAGACAGAGAAAGCCAACTCGACTTTTGGCGCAGCCGACTTTCGTAGAAACGTACGATGCGAAAACACAACAATCGGCAGATCCGGGATTTTCCGCAAGAAAATGGCTACGCCGCCAACTGAAAATACCGGATTTGCCGGTCTGTTTGCTTTTAGACGCCGCCTAAATACAGCACGCCACGCCACTTCTGACAGGAAATCCAGATTTACTTCGAGACTCACAGTCCGTAGCGAACGAAGCACTCCATGAAAGATGTGGTAAGAACGATTTCGTTACTCTTTATCGAAAACGTTCGCGTATGCTGCGATGGCCTGGTTCCAGATTTCGTCGTCAACGCGTAGGCCAGTGGAAGCTGCAAGACCCTGTCGAATGATCTTCCAGTTGTAGTTCGCGATCAGCTCAAGATTGATGGCATTTAGGTAGGCGTGAATCGCCTCGACCTTCTTTGCATCAACGCTGGTATCCATTGCACGCATAGGAAAGCATAGCCCATTATCGGGCATTCCCATTCCGCTGATCCGCGGGCGTGCAGGATGCGATTAGGCAACATTCGGAACCGAACGCCGGGGCTTTCGTTTCGTCTGCGAAAACAACAGAGGAGACATCCAAAGCAGCACGACCGCGAACGCCAGCAGTTTGCTGATATAGCTCCCCAAGAACAAACTGACATCTGTCGAGTTGGAAATGCACTGCACAAAGCGATGCTCTAATTCCGGGCCCAAGATAATCCCCAATACGACGGGCCCCAGAGGAATCCGAAATCGCTCGAGCACGAATCCTAACAGCCCCATCGACAGCATTACCCAAACGTCGAAATAGCTTGCGCTCATCGCGTACGAACCGAGAATGCAAAACAACACGACTGGCGGCATCAGGACTCGTCGAGGAACGTTGACCAGCATTCCGCTCAAACGAATCGCGAGCCAACCGATCGGAATCAACAAGATGTTCGCGACGACGAATGTTACGTAAATACTGTATCCCAACACCGTCGCTGAATTGGAGACGTCACCGAGAAAAATCTGGGGCCCTGGCGTGATGTTCTTCATCAACAACACGCCGATTGCGATCGCGGTCACCGAGTCACCAGGGATCCCAAAAACGAGTGCTGGTATCCAGGCACTGCCGAGCGCCGCATTGTTCGCGCCCGTGGCGTCGGCGACACCTTCCTCCGAACCTTTGCCGTAGAGGCCGGGCTTGCGCGAGAATCGCTTCGAAACTGCATACGCAATCCAAGCGGCAATGTCGGCGCCCGCACCGGGCAGCATGCCGATGACGGCTCCGATTGAGCTGCTCCGCACGAGCGACACCCAACGCTTGAGCGCAAGCGGAATTACATCGATGACGGTCGTGGGAATCTCGCGTTTCGCGTCAACTCGCGGACCGCTTTTTTCCTGGTCAACAACAGAAACGTTTCTCAACACTTCAGAAAGGCCGAATAGCCCGATCATGGCGGGGATGAAATTGATCCCGGTGATGAGCTCATCCGATCCAAACGTCAACCTTGGCGTGCTATAGTCTTGTCCAAGTCCGACAGTGGAAAGCAACAGCCCGATCAACAGCGCCACGATTCCTCGCGACCGCGGTCCGTCTGAAACGACCGCGGCACACGTCAGCCCTAGAGCAAACAGCCAAAAGTATTCGTAGTTCCCAAACTGAGTGGCCAATCGAGCCAGCTTTGGCGCAGCCAGCGACAACACTCCAACGCCAAACAATCCTCCGATCACGCTGAACAGCAGTGAAATGCTCAAGATACGGGAATACTGACCGTTCTGCGCAAGTTGGTATGAATCACTTGCGTACGCAGCAGACGCCGGTGTTCCGGGAATTCGCACGAGCGTCGCCGGAATGTCGCCCGCAAAAATGCTGCACGTCGTCGTGGTCACGATCGCCGCAATCGCTTGCACATCGCCCATAAAAAATGTCAGCGGCACCATCAGTGCAACGGCCATTGTAGCGGTCAGGCCAGGAATAGCACCGACGAAAATGCCGTAAACGCACGACAACAGAATCGTCACCATGACGATCGGATCGAGAATCACATTGTCGATTGCAGCTCGCAGTACATCGCTCATGGCTCACCACCCAAACCATCCGCGAGGAAGAGCGACCTGAAATCCGTGAGAGAACAATTGGTACACGATGGGCACAAAGAGCAGAGTTCCGCCGATCGTCGGCCACGGTGAACAGCCTAGCCAAAGCAACAAAGTCAGCAAAACGATAATCGCGATCAATATGAATCCAATCATTTCCGCGAACACGCAGTATGCAACAATTGCCAGTACAAGAATGACCATGCTGGTATATCCACGAGCCGTCGGTGCAACCGTGTCCGCCGTGGCGATCTCGCCGGGTTCAACTACTTCCGCTTGCCCAACTGGAAATGCCCGCATCCACAAAACTGAAATCACCAGGCCGCCCATCAGCAAGTACGGAAAAAACATCGCGTTGAGTTTGCTGGTACTCACCGATTTCATCGCCGGACTTGTCAGCAGTTCTCCTAGTGACTTGTCGTAGCTAACGACAAACTCACGGAATTCTTCCGGGCCACGGCTGGTGCTGTCGAAGTTCATTTTCGTGAGAGCTTCTGGAAAAGTCTCGCCCGCGACTTGGGTTTTCCCGCTCACTACGTTTTTCAAAGCAGCGACAAGTCGATCTGAAATATCGTCCGGCGTTTCCACCGGCACGGCGATGCCTCGCCAACCACCGACGGACCAATCGCGACCCTGCTCCGCAAACGTTGGGACTTCTTCATAGCCGATCGCTTTCTGAGCAGACATGACGCCCAAAGCCCGGACCTCGCCCGATCGATAGCTGACTTCAGC
>JAGQPC010000766.1 GCA_020426925.1 Planctomycetales bacterium
TCGCCCGATCGATAGCTGACTTCAGCTTCCGGCAGCGCGCAGCAGACAATGTCGATGCTCTTCGAAAGAAGCAGTTGCAGCGACGGAGCAGCGCCCTGCGACGGGATCCACTTCACGTCGTCGGCTTCTTGCCCGGCGGACAACATCCATCCCGCGATAGCCAAATGCCACGCTCCACCTGCAGCGGTTCCTGAAGCGGAAAGTTGCTCTGGATTTTTCTGGATGTAGTCTTCTAGTTCCTGTAACGTTTGCCATGGAGCGTCTTTGTGAACAAACAGCGCGGCGTAGTCTTCATTCAGAGACATCAGCAGCTTTGCATCGCGATAGGTCAGGTCGGTCAGACCATTCCAGTGCATCATGTTCAGTTCGAGCGTCGCCATGAGCAGCGTGTAGCCATCGGGCCGAGCACGCAAACCACGGTTGTGACCGGTGACTCCCTTACCTCCAGTCGCGTTGATCACATTGACCGGAACGCCGAGATCCGTTTCGAGATGTTTCGCGACCTGCCTAGAAACGCTGTCCGTTCCGCCACCTGGACTCCATGGACAGACGAGCGTGATTGGGCGATTTGGAAACTCATGGCTTCTGGTGCAACCACATGTCGCTATCGCCGTCACCAACAAAACGGCGATTGCCTGCCATCTTAACATGTAAGCCACATTTTCCATCAGTTCACTTGCCGCCACTTGGCGAGATCGTCGAGCCTAAATGAGCACGGGCTTTCCTAGAGCACGTCGAACTACTGCAAACTGCCCGGCATGCATCATCGGGTGAGACCCAATCAACGTGAACATGTGCCCGACCGTTGGAAACGTTTCTCGAATCCAATCGGGCGACGGCGCATCGAGCGCGTTGTCGTCAATTTCTTCCAGCGCCTTCAATGTTGCGGCGCGGACTTGACCGAACAAGTCGTTGTATTCTTGAAGTGAACAGAAGTCGGCCGCGTTGTCGTTTCCTGTCGTTTCTTTTGCATGTTTTTCAGCAAATCCTTCGGGCAGCGAAGCGGCCTTTCCAGGACAAACTGATTCCAGCAAGTTCACCTCGCTCGCGATTAGATGGCCGAGCTGCCATGCCAAGTGATTACAATCTTTGCTAGGTCGCTGCATCAGATCTGCATCTGACAAATCGCTAAGATACGTGTTCAGTACGTAAAGGCTCATATCCAACGACGACTTCAGGGCTTCCTTAGTATTCATTTCTGCTCCGTGTTTTCGAGGTGTTTAAGAATCGAGATCTAGCAGTGTAGATAAACCACCGACCTCGGGCAATCGACCACGGGAACTCCGGGCAACGTGACGTTAGCATGTGAGTTAATCGTCCCGAGACTTGCATTCGTTTAGCCGGGCGCTTAGCTTGAGAGAGCGTCCAGCATCGCAGGACTGGAAAACAACGTTCGAAGCCGATGCGACAGCGAGGGATGTGCAGGGCAACACTGCAATCTGCATGCCCCTGGCTCACGCTGTGGACTACGAGTGCAATATAGAAGCGACCGAAACTGAACTAAATATGAAATCTAAATATCTGGTCCCAGTCTTGTGTATTGCGTGTGCTGCGCAGCATCTTTTCGCACAAAGGCAACTCAAGAATATTCCGGATCCAAGTCCTGACCTGCAGCGTGAACAGTTCGAATTGGCTGATGGGTTTGAAATCAATTTGTTTGCGTCCGACCCGCAACTAGCTAAGCCAATACAAATGAACTTCGACGCGCGAGGACGTCTTTGGGTCGCGTCAAGCGAAGTCTATCCGCAAATCGAGCCAGGCCAGGTCGCAAACGACAAAGTCCTGATCCTTGACGACCGCAATAGCGATGGTACGGCAGATTCAACTGTCGTGTTTGCCGAAGGATTGCTGATTCCAACTGGCGTGTTGCCGGGTGATGGAGGTTGCTACGTCGCGAACAGCACCGAGCTTTTGCATATGGCTGACACCGACGACGATGGCAAGGCAGACAACGCCCGAGTTGTTCTGTCAGGTTTTGGCACAGAAGACACTCACCACATATTGCATACGCTGCGATGGGGACCTGGCTGTTCGCTGTACATGAACCAGTCAATCTACATTCACAGCCACATCGAAACGCCGTGGGGTATCAAGCGGCTCAACGCGGGAGGTATCTGGCAGTTCCGCCCCGAAACACTGGAACTCGATGTCTTCGCCCGAGGCTGGGTGAACACATGGGGCACGCACTTCAATCAATATGGCGCGACCTTCGCCACCGATGGAGCTGGCGGCGAAGGGATCAACTACGCCGTACCGGGAGCCTCATACGCCACAGCCTACGGAGCCTCACGCATTCTGCGCGGTCTCAATCCCGGCAGTCCCAAGCATTGCGGCCTCGAAATCCTGCACAGCCCCAACCTGCCAGAAGACTGGCAGGAAAGCTTTATTACCAACGACTTCCGTGGTCATCGTGTCTGCCGCTTTGTCGTCGAGGAAGACGGAGCCGGTTACACCTCACGCGAACAGCAGGAACTGATCAAATCCAGCCATGTGGCCTTTCGCCCCATCGACATCAAGATGGGACCGGACGGAGCGATCTACATCGCCGACTGGTACA
>JAGQPC010000767.1 GCA_020426925.1 Planctomycetales bacterium
TTTTTGTTACGCGTCACCCTGGTTATGGATTGATACCAAGTGATTCAGCGTACGCCGTGATTTGTTGCTGGCGACCAATGGATTCCGTCAGTTGCTCCCAACCGTTGTTTACCGATTGGAGTATCGCTGTCGCTGAGGCGTCTGAAGTAACTGATTCTCGAATCGCGTTGTCGAGTATCGCCATGTACTTGTCGTGCTGCGGGATTCGCGGGACGCTCAATGCCAATTCCGCGGCTTGGCTGTCGGAGATCGCGCGCATGATCGACTTCTCGGTAGTTTCGAATGCCGCGGGCAAGCTGCCAGTGTTTTGCTCCATCTGAGCAAACCTCGCGACCGTTGTTTCGTGGCTGTGGCGGGCAATGGCCGAACCAGTCTCTGCTTCCGTCGCCCACACGACAAAATCATACGCTCGATCGATGTCAACAGTGCGGCGACAAACGCTCACACATCGCCCTGAAATCCCGACCAGCGGAACATGGGAAGATTCTTCTTCGCTCCTTGTTTGCCATTGATTAAGCGAGCGGTCATATGCCTGGCGTGCGCCCGGAAGAGGCACAGCGGCCACGGGCAGTTTGTCGACGGCGTCGTATGGCACGTCTTCGCCAGTTGTTCTCGCAGCTTCTGGCCAGGTGATGGCCATGGCGAGTTTACCCATCGAAAAACCTGTTGCGATCGAATAGGGCGTCGCTTGCAGACTCGATTCGTGGCTTGCTCGGAGTTCATCGAGGGCTCGCACAAACGGAGGTTGCGTCAATTGCGGTTGAAACGATTGAATACTGAACAGGCAGGAGTATTGACTTCGGTGGCGAGCATAAGCTGCGGATCGAGCTAAAAAGTACTTCGCCGCCCAGCCTTCCGCCAACGGCGCCGCTGCGATCGATGGACGCGTTTCATCTACTGCCAGCATTTCGGCGACTTCGCCTTTGCGCTTGTTCAGCGATGCCAAGACCGCGTCGTACTCAGCCCAAGTTGTAGGCGCGGAAAGCGAAAGTGCCTCGAACACGTCGGTGCGATATAACAACAGGAACTGAGGCGAGCCAAGCGACGCTCCGAAAAGCTGTTTGCCCCACTGCATTTCTGACTTGCGAGTGCGGTCGAAAAAGTCGCTCGTGTCAATCACGGGCAGCTCGGTCGTTTGGTCATCGCCAAGTTGTGTTGTGCGTTGCAGTGGCCGAATGATTCGACGGTTTACCAAGTCCCCCATCCATGAAAACGGGTAGACGACGACGTCTGCCGTCCACTTGCTGCGAGTCTGTAGTTCACTCACCGAAATATTTTCAACCGTCAGCAGAGCACCGCCTAACGCACTCCACTCTCGATCGATTGCCGTCGCGATCGATTCATCGTCGACCACTACAACTTTAATCGGCGGCAGACTCTTCGTTTCAACGTCGGGCGTCGATTTCGCGGGAGACTGGTCAGAGCGATTGCAGCCGGATGCCAGTCCGATGGAAAGCAGCACACACGCAACATGGATGGTCAACGAGTATCGAAGTTTCAACATAGCGTTCATTTAGATCGGTTGGAGAAGGAATGTATGAGCGGTACAATCCAGCTCGCATTCTAGCAATTAGTTCGAATTTCAAACTAGGATCCGGAAGCAGTGCTCGATCGGCAGCATCAAACGGTTCACTGGCAACCACGAGGAGTTTGTAATCCATGAGCGTGTTTTTGGGCGTTGATATCGGTACTTCCGGAACCAAAACTCTCGCGGTAAACGCAGCAGGAGAGATCCTCGCCGAGGCCTCCGAATCCTACCCCGCGTATCATCCGAAACCACTTTGGAGCGAGCAGGAACCGGACGATTGGTGGGACGCCACGGTCAAAACGATTCGCGGAGTCGTGAAAAAGGCGAAGCTGAAAAAAACGGACGTGAAAGCGATCGGATTGTCCGGGCAGATGCATGGCTCTGTCTTTTTAGACAAGAAACACAAGGTCGTTCGAAAAGCTCTCCTTTGGAACGATCAACGCACTGCTGCCGAATGCGAAGAAATCGAACGACGCGCTGGTGGACGAAAAAAACTGATCAAGATGGTCGCCAATCCGGCGCTCACCGGTTTTACGGCTCCTAAGATTCTATGGTTGCGAAACAACGAACCAAAGAATTTTGACAAGGTAAACAAGATCCTACTGCCGAAAGACGACGTCCGTAGGCGACTCACGGGTGAACTGGCGACTGAAGTCAGCGATGCCAGCGGGATGCTTTTGCTCGACGTCGTGAAACGTAACTGGTCGAAGCCGTTGCTTTCGAAACTGGAACTTGACCCTGATTTGTTTGCCACGTGCTATGAATCGGAGCAGGTTACCGGAAACCTCACGGCGGAAGTTGCCGACCAACTCGGACTCAGCACCGATTGCGTCGTTGTTGGAGGCGCTGGCGATTGCGCGGCGAACGCGGTGGGAAATGGAATCGTCAAAAAAGGGCACCTTGCAAGTTCGCTCGGCACATCCGGTGTAATGTTTGTGCATAGCGACGAAGTGCAAGTCGACCCCGAAGGGCGGCTGCACACGTTCTGTCACGCTGTTCACGGCAAGTGGCACATGATGGGTGTTAGCCTTTCAGCCGCAGGGTCGCTGGAATGGTTCTGCCAACAGCTTTGCAAAGAGCTGCTCGCAGGAAAGAAAGACCCATACGCAGTTCTAAACGCCGAAGCCGCAGAGGTTGCTGCTGGAAGCGAGGGGTTGTTCTTTTTGCCGTACCTCGCCGGCGAACGAACTCCGCACGCGGACCCGGATGCTCGAGGCAGCTTCGTTGGTTTGACTCTGAAACACACACGCGGTCATGTGGTTAGGTCGATCATGGAAGGAGTGGCGTTCGCGCTTCGAGACAGCTTGGCCATCATCAAAGAAATGGGAGTCCCGGTGCGTCAAATCCGAGTCGGAGGTGGCGGCGCAAAAAGCGATTTGTGGCGTCAGATTCAAGCGGACGTGTTTGGCCAAAAGGTCTATCGAATTAACGCCGAACAAGGTCCAGCCTACGGAGTTGCGCTGCTCGCCGCCGTCGGCGCTGGTGAATACAAGAACATCGAAGAGGCGTGTGCGGCGACGATTTACAACACCGACGAAACCTCACCAAACTCCAAAGCCCGATCTTTCTATGACCGATCATTTCCGATTTATCAGCAACTGTACCGGTCGCTCAAAGATGACTTCCAATCTATATCGAAACTGTGATTTGCCGCGTTGAAAACCTGCCAGATCCGCCGCTTCCGTTGTTAATCACTGGCATTTCGGGAGTCTCCGGCTACAACGCGCTGCACTATTTTCAAAAGTTGTATCCGGGACAGGTAGTCGGAATTCGCCAAAAAAGTAATTGGCCACTGCGCGGAAAGGCAATTGTTCCTTGTGACGCCGAAGACACGGACGGTCTGCGTCGCCTGTTTGATCGTTACGGATTTCGCGCGGTGCTCAACTGTGGCGGAAACTGTGCGCTTAAGTCGTGCGAACTTGATCCTGACATGGCGTGGCGAATCAACTTACTGCCCGTTCGAGTTCTGCTTGATGCGATGGCTGGACACGATGTGCGCTTCGTCCACTTATCGATTGATTTGGTGTTTTCGGGACAGCGAGGCGGCAATCACGTCGAATCCGATTACAACGATCCAGTAACGGTCTACGGCAAGACCATGGCTGCCGCGGAACACTTAGTGGAACTAGCCAAACCTGAGGCGTGCATCCTCCGCATTTCACTGCCCATGGGAATCAGCTACAGCGGGCATGCTGGGGCGATCGACTGGATACAGGCTCGATTCAAAGCGAACAAGCCCGCGACACTTTACTTCGACGAAGTGCGAACTCCGACCTATACCGACTGCTTGAACCGAGTGTGTCAGGCGGTTCTCGCGAGTGATGTTTCGGGTGTGCACCATTGTGGTGGCCCAAGAAAGCTCAGCCTTTTTCAGATCGCTCAAGTTGTAAACCGTGTGGGTGGCTACAACCCAAACAACCTGATGGGGTGTTATCGCGAAGAGGCCGGTCCGATCCCGCCGAGAGCAGGGAACGTTACCATGGTGTCGAACAAGTTAGCCAATGTCCTTGGGTTCCAACCCTTCGATCCGTGGCCGTTCGATGATCGCTTTGCACCGACTCACTCAATGTGGCACGCGGAGCGTTCGCCAAGTGAGGAGTTTTCGCCAGAACTTCTCGCGCGAGTTCTGTATCGTAATCCTGGATGCGTCTTGTAGTCCGGATGAGCTACCTGGACAGATCCCGTAGTGCTCAATAATCGCGTAGCGCACAACCGCGCAGCGCGAGTCCTTCGGCAACGCCATCTATTTCGTCAGACATATCAGACGCGAGCACTGCCAGCCCCGGCTCTCGATGTTGAAGCTGTGCTTCGAGAACGCGAGTCATCGTTTTGAGGCGTTGTAGTCGCTCCAGTGTTTTGTCCAATTCGCTTCCTGCGTACGAAACCGGGTCTGCGTAAATAGATCTTGCTGTCATTTAAATCCCCTCGTCAATCGGCATAATAGTAAAGACGCAAAAAACGACGTTGATAACTCAAAAAAATCTCCGCAGTCGACTTTTTCTTCAAAATCGTTCTGTCGAAGAACATCACTCACTGTGGAAGTACGTTTTGACGTGTCGTAATCTTTCTTCTTTTGGTTCCAATCCTCAATTTCCTAACGTAGCCCTGAGGGGGCTGGCTTGTCACGCAAGCGGCACACTATCAACGAATGAACACGACTGATCCCGGTGCAGAAAACTCAGCAGCGAAATCTCGAGTCGATACTTCGTTGGTTCGTTCGTTCGCGATCGTCGCGATCGTCAATTCACACATGGAGTACTACTACCCTCTACCTGAGGTTGCGATCGGTGGTTTGGTGGGGCTGGCCTTGTTCTTTATGGCTACCGGGATGGGCATGAACGCCAGCCGCAACACCAGGCAACTTGGTTTCTTTAAGTGGTACGGTTTGCGAATCCTGCGCATCCATCCTTCGGTGATCGCGTGTGCACTCATTATTCAAATCGCAATCTTTGGTGAATGGCGACACTGGCATTTTGGAATTCCTGTGACCGGTAGCTTTTGGAATGCCCTCGCGGCAATATTCCGAAACGATTACGTAGATAACCTCGTTTACCCGCTGTCGACTTATCATTTTCTGAACAAGATTTTGGTCTTTTATGTGCCGCTCTATTTCTACGTTCGGTGGGGGGGCAACTATAAGCATGTTGTGGGCATTGGTGGTGGAGTTGTGCTTTGTGGAGTGACTGCAATTCCTGACATCCGCTTGCAGCTGGCCACTGACTCTCCGCTGAGATCAGGAGATTTGAACGAGCCGTTTCTGTGGAGCATCTTCTTTCTGATGACCCTGCTGGGGGTTTGGGCGTCCGACAATCCGTGGTTGTTTCGCAAGCGTTCGAATGCATTGACGTTTACGTGCGTGATCGTACTAGCGGTGCTTTATCTAGGAACAAAGTTCGCTATGGCAAAGCTGGGAATCTTCACCGAAGGATTCTTGCTTTTGTACCTCTTTGGCATATTGCTCTCGTTAGCGCTAGTAGTCGCCTTAGCCGACGAAGCACTGCTGTCCAGAATCAAGAAGTCAGGAGCAGCCGTGCGTTGGTGCACGATCGGCCTTGGGACAATTTCGCTGGAAATCTACTTAGTGCATACTCAGATGTACATGCACAGAGTCGGACGTGAGTTCGCATTTCCACTCAGCTTCTTCTGCTTCTGCGTCGCGTCCGTCGCCGGATCGCTAGTCGTTCATTGGATTGCCAATCGAATTCGCGAGCGGTTGCAATTGCTGTTCGCTGAGGGCCCTTAAACGCGAAAAGCCCGCGTGCTGGCGCGGGCTCGTCGATGCGATCACTGGTGGATTAGTTTTGGATCGGTGCTGTTTGTTGCAGCAATGCCGACGAAGTTGGCAGAGGTGATCGCGGGCCCGCTGGATGTAGAACTACATCAGCAGGCTTTGTAAGCATAAAACTCCGTTGCAGTCCGAGCTGGCCGTGTGGCAAGACGACGTCAAGCCGGACCTGAATCGGGTGTCGAACGGACATTGGCGGCAATGTGATCGTGACCGAATCGTTGCTCCAATTCATCACTTGCACCGGAAGTTTGATATTGCCAAACACCAAGAACACGCTGCCCGGATGCTCGCCCAGAAAGTTTCCGGGTAAGGTCAGGGACGAACCGGCCGGCACAGAAGCTAACGGATTGTGGAATCGCAACGGCGCAACTCCGATTGGCGTTGCATGATGGTGTTGATGGACTGTGTTGTAGTAGCGGCCGTACGTGTAGTAATTTCCCGCGTTTGCGATCGATCCCACGCAAGGAATGATCAAAGCAGCGGCGGCAAGTACGATGCGGTTTCGGCGTAACATGGCAGGGTCTCCGTGAAAAACAGTTTGCAGTTCGGCTCCAGGTATTCTGGATGCTCTGATCAGACAAGCGACTGCTGCCAGCATCTGTTACATGGTTTTTGAAAAACGCGAGTTTAGCGACGCAAAATTTAGCTCTGATGCCTGTTTTTCCGCAGAACCGTCGTAGTTCTTGCGAAATCGCCCTGTCATTTCTCCGTCTCTCGTCCGACAATAGCGAACGGCCAAATTCGAGATGCATAGACGAGAAGGACCGAATTCATGGGAATCTCCAAGGCGGTAATCACAGCTGCCGGACCTGATCAGCACACGCTGCCGCTCCAAACTCTGGTCGATCGCAACGGGCAAGCGAAAACTGCGTTGGAGCTGATCGTTTCCGAAGCTGTCAGCGCAGGCGTCGAAGATGTCTGCGTCATCATTCAACCGAACGATGCAGACGCTTACAGCGAAGCGGCAGGCGAGCACGTTGGGCGATTGCACTTTGTCAAACAGTTCGAACCTCGCGGTTACGCCGACGCACTGAATCTGGCGAGCGACTTTGTTGGCGACGAGCCGTTTCTGCACCTGGTGAGCGACCACTTGTATCTGTCCGCAACCGACGCCAGCTGTGCCCGACAACTTGTCGAAATGGCAAACGCTGAGCAGTGCTCAGTGTCGGCGGTTCAAGCGACGAGAGAAAATCTCTTGCCCTATTTTGGAACTGTGAACGGTC
>JAGQPC010000768.1 GCA_020426925.1 Planctomycetales bacterium
ATTCGCGACTTGCATCGAGTTTTGGAACTTATACCAGACCACGTGCCAGCGAAGTGCCTTTTGGCTTTGGCACTTGATGCCCAAGGTATGCATGTGGAATCCGATCAAACGATGGCTCAGGCGAAGCTGCTGGCCCGACAAGGATGGGGTCAGAAATGGCTCATGGGACAAGCGGCTGCGAAATCCAACGATTGGCCGACGGCAGCGATTGCTTTCGAACAGCTGTCTGACGAGCTTGATAAATGGTTTCACCAGGACGAAGAACCTTACATTGGTTTCGAGCTTGAAATCCGACTTGCGCGCGGTGCGTCTTTGATCAAAGCTCGAGATTATCTTAGCGCTTTGCAAGAACTGACGATGGTCAACGACGCATTTGATGATGACGAGACGAGCCAGCTACTGATGGCGAGCGCACTGTTGGGACTCGGATTTCCAGACCGCGCACGCGAGCGACTTGACGAGCTATATGACAACCATCCGTTTCCCGATGAAATTGCCGTGGCTGCCTATAGCATC
This sequence comes from Planctomycetales bacterium, assembly GCA_020426925.1. Taxonomy (GTDB): domain Bacteria; phylum Planctomycetota; class Planctomycetia; order Pirellulales; family Pirellulaceae; genus JAGQPC01. The sequence goes on from JAGQPC010000768.1 coordinate 517, forward strand.
TTGATCGATCACTTCCACGGTGAAGAGCAAGACGCTCTACAAGAGTTGCAACGTTGGATCGATCGAATCAGCTCCGCCGGTTTGCGGGAGAATTTTAGAGGCTTTTCTTTTTGGACTTTCGGGCACCGTCGTGAAGCGATTAAGGCTGCCGAATTGGCAATCAGCCATGACCCTGACGTTCCGGATCGGCACTGGACGCTTAGCTATTTCCGATGCAACAGTAGCTTCGTTCCCCGCAGTGAAGCTATCAGTGCGATTCGAAATGGGCTCAAGCTCGATCCGAAGAACCCCATCTGGAATGCGCGGCTCGCAGAACAACTCTACATGAACGATGAGCAAGCTGCGGCTCAGGAGCAAGCACGCTTCGCCGAATCCCTCATTCACCGCGATCCGCACGCGCTAAGATACCTAGCCATGATGTATCTCGAAGCCGGTGATTACGATAAAGCGCTTGAGCGAATTCAGCGAGCCGCAGCATTGCTGGAGGATCGTTCCATTTACAACATTTGGGGGCGAATCCTTGGTCAGCTTGGAAAGTACGACGAAGCGATTAAGAAATTCGATCGGTCGATTGAGATATCACCGAAGTTCGCTGGTCCTTACACGGCCAAAGCAAAAGCTCTTGACCATTTATCCGATTCGAAACTTGAAGCCGGTGATTCGAAAACGGCGAAAACACTGTTGGCTGAAGCCGTCAAAAATGCACAAATAGCAGCAGGTGGTCAACATCGCGGAATTGGGACATACGCAACTCTGGGGCGGCTGTTGGAAAAACTATCGTGTCATGCTGAAGCATTGGACGCGTACACTCAGGCACTGCACGTGAATCCTCAAGATTCGGAAGTCCTTGGCTCGGTATACGACCTATGCCAGAAATTGGAGCCAAAGGATACAGAGCACGTGCTTCGGCTAGCAAATCATTTAGAAAACAAGCTAACCAAGCTGAACGAATCTACCGATCGGCAACGCATCGCAAAGACGTTGATTTCTCTTTATCGCGTTGTCGGGCGAAGTGACAAAGTCGTTGAATTCCAGAGACTCGTTGATCAGGGCGAGTAGTAATCGCGAGCTTTTCAGGGAATCTAGATTTCTTTGATACCGAATGTAAGAATCGGCATTCAACCGCAATCACTTCACGTAGTCGGTTGGCAGATAGTTTCTCGCCGGACCGCAAATCGCGTTTCTTTCTTAATTACGTGAAAGGATTGGCCAAATGATTTTCCTCCTCGTCGCTTTGCTGAAGAATCTAGCAGCGTGTTTTCGAAGGTCCATCACAGTCTCATTCATCATCGGGTCTTTGACCGCGAGTGTCTTCGGTGACCAAGTCGTCCTGTACGACAATTTTAGCGATCCATTGCAATCCGAATCGACCTGGTTTCCGGATGCGCTAACTCCTGGCGACTATTCGATCATTCCGGGGCAAGGTTATGTACTGACACCAACTTCCGAATCGTTGATTCTTGGAGACAATCCCGGCCAGCGGCACATGTTGGTGGAGTCGATCGGGCTTAGTGAAACCATCGATGAGGCGCTTTCCGTTCGAGCCCTAATTCGAAAGCAGTTTGTAGAGTCTCAGTCACACGGCAACGTCGCCATTAGTGCAGCTTCCAACAAGATTTGGGCAGCCGTAAATCCCGCCGGCCGACTCCGTTTGCACTATGACGGATTGACTCATCTCGTCGAAAATGGAACGGATATCAATATTGCTGAAGAAGACGCCATCGTGCAGCTGGATATTGTGCCGAAAGAGTCGTCCGGACTGGCCGAGTTCGAATTTAGGATTTGGAGGCCAAAGGAAACAATGCCTGTGACTCCTCAGCATTCGGGAGTGGGATTTGCTGATGCGATCGGATCATTGGGGTTTTGGGTAAATGCTGGAAGAGTTGGCAGCGAGGACGAGTTTTCACCGACGGTCTTTCGGTCGTATGAAGCAGTGCAGCGAACCATCGCTGGTGACTTCAATGGAGACGCCATAATCGATGCACATGACATTGACAGTCTGTTTCAAGCAATTAACTCCGGTGTTCCAAGGCTCCTCTTCGATTCGAATCATGATGGACCAGTTACCTTCGACGATGCGAAGTATTGGATCACAGAACTAAAAAACACGTATTCTGGCGATGCAAATCTTGACGGAGAATTCAACAGCGGAGATCTTGTCACGGTTTTCCAGGCGGCCAAGTTTGAACTCGACGTGGATGCAGGATGGGCAGAGGGCGATTGGACCGGGGATCGTCGCTTCGACAGTGCGGACTTCGTGAAAGCATTTCAGGATGGCGGGTTCGAACAGGGAACGCGAACCACAGTTGCAACGGTACCAGAACCGTCAAACTGGCTTACAATTGCCTTGGGATTGATTAGCATTCGCTACTTCCGGAAAGAATCTGAAGCGATGGTTGCCGGAAGAGGGTAGCAACAAGACAAGGAAGAAAGTGCATACATGTCCGAAACATCCGTACACCAGCAGATTGACAGAATGATTACGGGGTACTGGATCTCGCAAGCGATTTACGCCGCGGCGAAATTCGGTATCGCTGATTGTCTCAAGGACGGTCCCAAGTCGATCGACCAGCTGGCCGCAGAAACGTCCGCAAGCCCAGATGCGCTCCACCGGCTATTGCGCGCGTTGGCGAGCGTGGGCATTTTCTCAGAAGGTGAGCCACGCCATTTTTCTTTGACGCCGCTGGCTGAGGTCTTGCAGAGTGACGTGCATGGATCGAAGCGAGCGTTGGCACTGATGTCCGGTGACGAACAATTCCGTGCGTGGGCGGAAATCGAATACAGCATTCGGACAGGCAAGAAGGCCTTTGATAAGGTGTATGGCAAACCGATCTTCGATTACCTGGGCGAAAACCCGGATAAGGCTCGAATATTTGACGCCGCGATGGTCGGGATTCATGGCCGCGAATCGGATTTCATCCTCGACGCGTATGACTTTTCTGACATCGGTGTGGTCGCCGACATTGGTGGCGGCAACAGTTCGCAAATCTCAGGCGTTCTGCAGAGACACGCAGCGATGCAGGGAATCCTGTTTGACCTTCCGCATGTCATTGAGTCGGCCGCAGAACGCATTGAAGCTTTGGGGTTGTCGGATCGCTGCAAACTTATTGGAGGCGACTTCTTTGATGCCGTGCCAGAAGGTGCGGATGCCTATATGATGAGACACATCATCCACGACTGGAACGACGAACAGTGTCTAACGATTCTGCGAAATTGCCATCGAGCGATGTCGGCCAACAGCAAACTGCTCGTCATCGAAAGCGTCATCCCGCCTGGCAACGAGCCTTTTGGCGGTAAGCTGCTCGACTTGGTAATGATGCTAATTCCTGGAGGCAAGGAGCGGACAGAAGACGAGTACCGAACGTTGTTCGACAACGCAGGTTTTGAACTCGTCCGAGTCATCCCAACTGCGAGCGAAGTCAGCATTATTCAAGGCCGAAAGCGTTAGTGCAGTGGGGCTGACATCAGTTCGTCATACGATGCTTATGACCTTCTTGCCTGCCGATTTTCGGCGGCTAGTTTTTACGCAGAAACGCTGATATCTCAAAAATACTCAAATCCACGAATAAATATTGGATTGACATGTCGTGATGTTGCGATATGTTGTAATGTCAAGGAGAACGAAATGGCGATAACTGCGAAGACAACAAACAAACCTAAGCCGGCCGATATGGACGCTTTGGGGCAAGCTGCAGAATGTCTCAAGACTCTTGCTCATCCAGTGCGAATCCGAATGGTTCAGATGTTGCTGAACGGACGCTATACGGTGGGTGAACTTGCTGAAGATTGTCAAATCCCCAACAACGTAGCGTCGGAACATTTACGCCTGATGCAACGCTGTGGATTCTTTACCAGCGAGCGTGAAGGGCGAAAAGTTTATTACCAAGTGGCCGAGCCTCATTTGAAGAACATCATGAGTTGTATTGAGAGCCGTTTTTTGTCGTGAAGTTTTTTTATTTAAATATGTCGTCGTGTCACGACATCAAGATATTTAGAGTGCAAGAGTTGGTCAAGGCTTAACGACTACGGGAAAAGCTACAAAACATGTTGCCCTACAAATTAACGCACTTTGTTTGCACGGGACCTTGAGCGATGGCCATCGAGTTGATTGGAGCACTCCTTATCGGAATGACCCTCGGACTGCTGGGCTCAGGCGGTTCCGCGATTACCGTGCCAGTCCTGGTTTACCTTGTGGGACACGGAGCGAAGCAGTCGATTGCCGAATCGATGGCGATCGTCGGATTGATATCGGTCGCTGCGGCCATTCCTTACGCGAAGTCGAAGCTGATTGATTGGAGAAATGTTTGGTACTTCGGCATTCCAGGGATGCTCGGTACTTTCATTGGAGCTTGGCTTGGAGGGATAGCAGCCGATGCGATCCAGCTGGCAGTGTTTGGTGGTGTATTAATCGCCGCCGCTTACGCGATGCTCAAAAAACAGATGACGATCGACGACGAAACTACCGCATTACACCGATCACCAGTTTGGAAAGTAGCACTGGAAGGAACCACAGTCGGAATTGTCACGGGATTTGTCGGTGTTGGCGGCGGGTTTCTGGTCGTGCCGGCTTTGGTTGTGCTGGGGCGACTGCCGATGCGACTCGCCATTGGCACCAGCCTGGTAATCATCGCGTTCAAGGCAGCCATTGGTTTCGCGAAATATCAACACTATTTGCTGGCTCACGATTTGTCGGTAGACATCACGACGATTTTCGTCTTCGTGCTGATTGGAGTGATCGGAAGCCTCCTTGGAAAATCGCTCAATGCTCGCCTGAACCAAACAATGTTGAAACACGTGTTCGCCGTCTTTTTAATCCTGCTTGGTGGCTTCGTCATTCTGCAAGAAGGCAGCAAACTCGTTTGGTCTGACGCAGGAAACGCAGCTGAGACAATCGCTGTACAAACTCGGAACGAGCTCAATGCTCACAATTAAAAGGAGAAAGCAATGTTGCTCAAATACTTCTACGACAAGACTCTCGCCCACGCATCCTACATGGTTGGCTGCCAACGTGCCAAAGTTGCGATCATCGTCGATCCTGGCCGAGACATTGAACAGTACATCCAGATGGCGAAGCAAGAAGCCGTAGAGATCGTCGCGGTGGCCGAGACCCATATTCACGCTGACTACGTTTCGGGGGCTCGCGAGCTTGCTGCTCGACTCGGCGCAAAGCTGTACGTTTCAGACGAAGGCCCTGCGGAGTGGAAGTACCAGTACGTGGACCAATACGACCACCAGCTTGTCAAGGACGGAGACTCGTTCATGATCGGCAATCTCCAGTTTGACGTTTTGCACACTCCTGGCCACACGCCTGAAAGTATTTCGTTCATGTTGACCGATCGAGGTGGAAACGCGGACAAACCGATGGGGGTTTTCACCGGAGACTTTGTGTTTGTCGGTTCGATTGGTCGTCCCGATTTGCTCGAAGAAGCGGCCGGAATTGCAAATACAGCGGAGCCCGGAGCTCGCGATTTGTTCCGTTCTACGCAGCGGTTTAAGCAGCTTCCGGACTATTTGCAAATTTGGCCGGCGCACGGTGCAGGCAGTGCGTGTGGCAAAGGGCTCGGCGCTGTTCCGTCATCGACCGTCGGTTACGAAAAACTGTTTAACCCGGCCCTACAAATCAACGACGAGGACGAATTTGTTAGCTACATCTTGGCAGAACAACCGGAAGCACCTAAGTACTTTGCCGTAATGAAGCGAGTTAACAAGGAAGGACCGGAGATCATTGGCGATCAAGGACTTCCTCAGTTGCAACCGGCCGAAAAGCTGGCAGCTGTTTTGGATGAGGCGTCTGTGATTGATCTGTCTGCTCCAAATCAGTTTGGTGCGGCCCACGTTCCGGGGACGACCAACATTCCGGCCGCCATGCTTGCAGGTTGGGCTGGCTGGATCGTCGACTACTCAAAACCGGTCTACCTTATTGTTGATTCAGATCAGCTTGCCGAAGCGATTCGTGTTTTGCGGAAGATCGGCTTGGACGATGTGCGCGGATACTTTGAAGCATCCAAAGTGCGAGCAAGTAATCTTGCGACGGAGAGCTATCAGTCGGCAACTCCACTGGAATTGAAATCTCGAATCGATTCTGGTGAAGTGACGCTGATCGACGTTCGCTCTCAAACAGAGTGGAACAATGGCCGCATCGAAGGAGCGGAACACCGATTCCTTGGACGTCTGCAAGATAGCGTAGCTTCGTTTCGTGGCGACAAGCCGATTGTTTTGCAGTGCCAATCGGGTGGTCGTTCTGCGATTGCCGCGAGTATTCTGCAGGCCGCGGGACACGAAGTCATTAACATGACTGGCGGTTTTGGCTTGTGGACAAAATCTGGACTGCCGGTTGACCAAACAGAACCAACCGTTGCATGCAGCGTAGGCTCAGCGCTATGTTCATAAGAGGAGGAAAACTCATGAAAGAGCTACTTGTGCCACTTGGCGTCCTGGTTGCGTGGTTCGTTTTGAATGCGTGGGTCCTGCCTCGATTCGGAGTTAAAACGTGACTGAACGGAAGTTGCGCGGTGGATCCGCCTCTAAATTCACAGTCTACCGCTGAATCGAAATTGGAAGGAAACGAACCATCAAAACAGACAGAAGGGAAACAATGAACTGGATTACGCAACCTTGGCCGCCGTGGGCATCTGGAATCCTGATCGGATTGACGGTTCCGTTGCTCTACGTCTTTGCCGGCAAAGCGTTTGGCATTTCGACCAGCCTACAGGAAGTTGGAGCATTGTGTGCTCCCAACAGCCGGTGGGACTACCTGAGCAAGTTCGACCGTAAGGGGAATCTTTGGACGTTGGTGTTTGTGATTGGCATTGCGATCGGCTCGTTTGTCGCCAGCCGTTTTCTGTCAGATGAACCGATTGAGTTTTTGCCTGAAGCGTTCGAAACCGGAGCGGGTGCGGTCAAGCTTTGGGTCGGTGGATTTCTGATCGGGTTTGGAGCTCGCTACGCAGGCGGTTGCACCTCAGGGCATTCGATCACGGGTATCTCGAATGTGAACTGGCCGAGCCTTACCGCGACGATATCCTTTTTCGTTGGCGGACTCGGCGTAACTTGGGGCCTTGGCCACTGGCTCTTTTGATGCGGCAGGGACCGCCGAACTAGAAGGAACAAGAAATGAATGAGCAAAAGAAGCTTGACCAGCCAAGTGCTGTCGATGGTAATCCGCCAGGAATGTCGGTGTTTGCATACGGAAGCGTGCTGCTGATTGGCGGTTACCTCGGCGTTCTGTTTACGAAGTCGGAGATCGCTCGCTGGGAACGTGTCCACAAGATGTTTCTCTTCCAGGAAGCACACATGTACGTGATCATCTGCGTGGCCATTGTCGTCGCGATGGTTTCGATGGCATACATCAAACACTTTGGCGTGACGACCATTGAAGGCAAGCCGATCAAGTACGAACCCAAGCCATACCACAAAGGAGTGGTGATTGGAGGGATCATGTTTGGCGCTGGATGGGCCATTGCAGGCGCATGCCCTGGTCCGATTTATGCCCAAATTGGCGCGGGCGAGTGGATGTCAATCTTGACGTTAGCCGGCGCGATGTCGGGTATGTTTTGCTACGCCGCACTTAAGCCAAAGTTGCCACACTGATTGACGACTTCTTCACGTGTGGCGGCGGCTCTCTTTCCGCAGTCGGTCGCGAAAAGCCTCCAGAAGGCGGCTTTGAAATCGATAGGGATTCCAGGCGACGGCAATTTTGCGAGTTGGCTTCCGTCCTGAAAACGAGCGATAGATTCGCCGGTCGCTCTGGTCGACGTTCTTTGCCATCGCAGGAATCATAGAAACTCCGTGTGACAAGGAAACCAATTCTTGCACCATCGCCAGCTGACTCGTTTTCTCGACAGCCACCGGCTGGAACGAGCGTTCACGGCAAAACGAAACGATGTTGTCTGAAAGACAATGAGCTTCGTCGAGCAACACGAACGGGAGAGGCTCAACGTCACTGAGCCGAATTGTCTTCTTCTCCACCAACGGATGATCGGGAGGTAGAACCAGGAACAGTTCTTCCTCAAACAGTTCTTCAACTTCCAAATATTTCGCTGGGATGGGCAGTGCGAGAATCGCAAGGTCTATCTCGCCTTGCGTACAGCTGTTTACCAAGTTGTCGGTTGTGTTCTCCTGCACGACGACGGTTGCTTTTGAAAACTCTTTGGAAAACCGTCGCAAAACGTCTGGCAAAAAATACGGTGCGATCGTGGGAATCGCTCCGACCCGAATGCGGCCCGTTTCGCCGTCGTCGGTGATCTCGGCCTTTGTGTCTTCAATGATCGCGAGCACTTGTTGCGCTCGTGCATGTAACAGAGTTCCAGCATCCGTAAGCGAGACGGACCTAGTCCTTCGTTCAAAGACCGGCTGCCCGAGTTCTTCTTCCAGCTTTTGGATTGAACGACTGAGTGCAGGTAGAGAGATCATCAAATCCTCAGCCGCACGCGTGAAATTGCCGCGTTCTGCAACCTGCAGGAAATAACGCAACTGACCAATTTCCATAGTACTCTCCCGAATTATTTCATGCACTCAATGCATCAGTCATAGTAACACAATGCATTGGATAAATCGCGTCGCCGAGCCAATACTTGTATGCGTTGACTGGCCAGTCTTCGCTAAAAACGCCGTAAGACCCACGTTACCCACAGGAAAAGTTATGAAAACCGCAACGTGTTTCGCTCACGGGATTGCCGCTTGCACGATGGTGTTTGTCGTCTCGCCCGCGTTTGCCCAAGAATTGGAAATCACAACCACGAAAGGGAAAACCATGGACATGACTAAGTGCCCAGTGATGGGCGACGTTCGACCGGCAACGGCCAGACATACAGCCGCCGGAGCAATGTCAAACCGTGACTGGTGGCCGAATCAACTGAACTTGAAGATCCTGCATCAAAACTCACTCAAAGGAAATCCGATGGGCGAGGCGTTCGATTACGCAGAAGAGTTTCAGAGGCTGGATCTGGATGCTGTCAAGAAGGACATCGAGAAGCTGATGACGACATCGCAAGATTGGTGGCCGGCCGACTACGGACATTACGGCCCACTTTTCATTCGCATGGCTTGGCACGGCGCAGGGACGTACCGAGTTTCAGATGGTCGAGGTGGGGCTGGTTACGGGACGCAACGCTTCGCACCGCTTAACAGCTGGCCCGACAACGCAAACCTAGACAAGGCTCGTCGACTACTCTGGCCCATCAAGCAAAAGTATGGCAACAAGATATCGTGGGCTGACTTGATGGTGCTCACAGGAAACGTAGCTTTGGAATCGATGGGGGCTAAGACTTTTGGATTCGCTGGCGGTCGCGAAGACGTTTGGGAACCGCAAGAAGATATTTACTGGGGACCGGAAAGCGAGTGGCTCGGCGACAAACGCTACAGTGGCGACCGCGATTTGGAAAATCCGCTGGCCGCAGTTCAAATGGGTTTGATCTACGTCAATCCAGAAGGCCCCAATGGCAAGCCGAGTGCTTTGGAAGCCGCCAAAGATATCCGTGAAACGTTTGCTCGAATGGCAATGAATGACGAGGAAACGGTTGCTCTGATCGCCGGTGGTCATACTTTTGGAAAAGCACATGGTGCAGCTAGCGCAGAAAACGTCGGGCCAGATCCTGAAGGTGCTAGTATCGAAGAGCAGGGGCTTGGCTGGAAGAATTCCTACGGCAAAGGTAATGCCGAAGACACGATCACCAGCGGTCTGGAAGGAGCCTGGACGACGACACCGACAGAATGGTCGAACGGATATTTTGACAATCTTTTCGGCTACGATTGGGATCTTGTAAAGAGCCCGGCTGGAGCATGGCAATGGAAGCCCGCTGATCCTGATGCGGAAGGAACGGTTCCCGATGCGCATGATGATTCAAAGTCGCACGCACCGATGATGTTCACAACGGACCTCGCTCTGCGAATGGATCCGATCTACAACAAGATATCCAAACGTTTCCACGAGAATCCCAAAGACTTTGAACTCACGTTTGCCAAAGCCTGGTACAAACTGACTCATCGCGACATGGGACCGGCTTCACGCTTGCTCGGACCTGAAGTTCCGGAACCGCAGTTGTGGCAAGATCCGGTTCCCG
>JAGQPC010000769.1 GCA_020426925.1 Planctomycetales bacterium
CCCATTTCCGGCCAGACACTAGCTAGATAACCAACCAACCGCCCACCGCCTCGGAAACACGCACTATTTGTTTGTGCGGCAAATCTGAATCTAGGTGGTCACCATATTTTCGACGGCAATGACCGTGGGGAACATTTGTTTCGCGTCGGCTGGCTGTAACTCGCTTCGCCGAATCGTTACCTCTGGTGGTGCTTCGATTCCGATTTGCACGCGGCCACGACCGATGCTTGTGACCTTAATTGTGATGTTCGATCCAATCTGAATCGACTCGCCGCACTTACGTGTAAGAATCAACATAGGACCATCCTTGACCAAAAAGGGAGGGGACGCGCAGCAACGCCACACGGCATTTCGTTGCTCTATGACTGGCCGCAAATCTTGAGCCGATTGACGTTTGACGCCAGGAATTCGGCAATCAGATTTTGACTCTTCCAATGCATTGGTAAGACGACCAAGTCCGTCGGCGATTCGGACCGGCCGGACAGAATTTTGCCGCGCTGGAAGGATTCTTCCGATGCTAGCGTGCAAGTAGCAGTGCGGGGAGGCTTCCCTAATTTCGACCTGTGTATCCGGTACCGGTTTGCCGCTTAGCGACGAACATCCGACCGATGCGTGTGGCGTTTCTCGTATTCCGTCAAATCCTCTGGTCGCGACTCCGTCGGATCGTCCGCTTCCTGGACGCCAGTTGAAAGGAGCCCCCAAAAAACGACACCCGCGATCAAAGCAACAACGAAAACCGCGACCAAAACGCTAATCGTGTTCAAAACCATTTCTCGATCCTCCTCGTAGAAAGGTTGGAAATGTCTTGCATGATGCATTCACAGTGCAATGCGTATGCCAATGGATCGCTCATCACAGCTTGCCTATTGAGATCATGCAATTGTCGTCGCCTCCCTAGCGAGGGTGGCTTCAGAGAGCTGCGCCCCAGGATTCCCCAACCGGGCAAGCTGTCCCAGTCTTCCCTTCGCAATTGCGGTGATACGTCGTTTATGTGATTGGCATGCCGCGTGCTTGCTAGTTTCTCTGATGCTCGCACAAAGACATGACGTTCTCTCCCTGATAGGCAGCCTCTTATGGTCTCAATGATTAACCGAAGCACAATGGCGAATCGTCGAGCATTCGACGAATCATACGATCAGTTTGGTCCTGCCTAGCACCTCCGACGAACATAGCACAGGCCTGGTCAATCGAATGGCAGCTTCGACCGATATTTGCCCGACTGGCGTACACTCGACTTGCTAGGTGGACACAGTTGCTGTCAGACGGTTCAAGCCCTCGCGGCCGGTTGGCGGTTCGGCTTGCCACGGAATGATGGACGTGCGGGCCGCATGCTGCTGCACGACTTCGTTGATGTATGGTAATTCATGTTGACGCCGTGATTGCAGGCCTGGGTCGGTGACTGTCAGCGGTGTCAAGCTTTGATTGATGACCCATGCATACGGTATGATGTCGGCTCGAAGAAGATCGCCTTGAAGTTGAGCGGCTTCATGCACCGGTGTCGCCTCGGGCAATGTAACAATCAACACTCGCGTGAAGTCGGGGTCTCGCAATCGCGGCAACAGTTGCTGCACCGACTCGGGCATTTCACTGGACTGACGCAGTACCTCGCGGTGATACGCCAGCGCCGAATCGAGAAGCAGAATCGTGTGTCCTGTGGGCGCGGTATCGAGGACAACGAAGCGATTTTGTCCATCGGCGACGGCATTGGCAAAGGCACGAAAGACTGCGATTTCCTCAGTGCAGGGCGAACGCAAGTCCTCTTCCAGGAGCGCGCGACCCGCCTCGTCCAAGCCTTTGCCCGCGCGAGCAAGCACTTCTTGCGAATAGCTGGCCGTTTCGGCGACGGGATCAATGCGGTCGACCGTCATGTTGGGCAATTGATCGCCCGCTATCATCGCCGCGATGTGTGCGGCTGGATCGGTTGTGGAGAGATGCACCGGCAAACCTCGCTCGGCTAAAGCTGTGGCGATCGCTGCGGCAACCGTCGTTTTCCCGACGCCTCCCTTGCCCATCGCTAGGATGACGCCGTGGCCGGCCTTAGCCAAGTCGTCGACCAATTCACGGAGCGACTTGATCGACGCCAATGCCGCGTCCACTGTTTCGTCCGAGTTGTTTTCTAATTGCGCCGACGAAGTCACCGCGGTCACACTGCCGAGTTTCCGCAGTGACTCAATTCCAAGCACACCCGTTGGCGTCAAAGGGATAATGGTGCGCGGCAGACCGACCAAGCCGTCAGGCATGGCGTTCATCGCTTCCTCAGCTCGAGAATGCATCGCGCTCGCCAGTACATCATCGTCAACGGTTGATCGAAACACACCGTTGATGACCAAATGTTGATTCTGGACATCGAGTTCCGCCAATTCCCCGCGAGTTCGATTCGCTTCAGTGAAAGCCGACTTCTCGGGGCGAGTGACCAAGACGAGGGTCGTCAGTTTTGCATCGGCAAGCGCCTTGACGGTGCGTTGATACAGCTTTTGCTGAGCTTGTAATCCGGCCAGCGGCCCAAGGCATGATGTCCCCGTCGTGTTGGTTTCCATGAACCCAGCCCAAGCCGATGGCAGCGTCAGCAACCGCAGCGTGTGACCTGTTGGTGCCGTATCAAAGATGACGTGATCGAATTGCCCGGTCGCGTCGGGATCGCCCAACAGTTTCGAGAACTCGTCAAAGGCCGCGATTTCCAGCGTGCAGGAACCGGAAAACTGTTCCTCCATGCTCGCCACCGCTGCGTCCGGCAGAACGCCTCGGTACGGTCCCACCATTCGCTCGCGATATTCTCTTGCGGACTCCTCGGGATCGAGGTTCATGGCCGACAACCGAGGAACGCTTGGCACCGTGGTCGGATGTTGGCCCAACGGCACACCGAGAACCTCATCAAGGTTCGATGCTGGATCAGTCGACACTAACAGGACCTGCTTCCCAGCGTCGGCCAATCGCACGGCAGCCGCGCAAGCCACCGAAGTTTTTCCGACGCCTCCCTTGCCAGTGAAGAAAAGGTTGCGAGTTGGATTCTCGAGGAATTTCATCGTCGTCAACACTCTGATTGGAAATTTATTGAATACAAAAGCTGCGATGCCGCGTTGCCTAACCGCAACCCGAACCACCACAGCAATCGGTCGACTTCTCTGCTACTGGCAACGCACTGGACTTGGCCGTTGTCGAACCGTCGGCGTTCCGATGGGCCAGCTCTACCAACTGCTCGCGACTGGGATATTCCGCTTTACTGACAACGCTTCCGTTGACCAAGATCAACGGCAAGCACTCGACGCTCTCGGCAGCCAGAGCTACCTTCACGACTGCATTCTCTGCGAAGGCTGCAGGCTGTTGCGCCAAGTTGAATCGCTCGACGTGGTGTCCCTGCGTTTTAAGCCATTCTAAGTCCGCCGCGAAACGCGGAAGCACCGGATCGAGTTGCGGGCCGCAGATTCCCGTCGAACAACACATTGGCTTATCGTAGATTTCAATCTTTGCCATTACTGGACTCTCCGGTTAATCGTCCATCGCAAATAGATGATGGATCAGCTCAAAAGATTGGTAGAAGTAACAACCCGAGGATTCAACAGCAAAGCCCATGCCGATGTCACTTGCCTGTGCTGCGAAACAACAAATGACCGACAAACGTCTGGAAACCTCGCTATGGAGTGTGCACATCCGAGCGGTTATGCCACCGTATGGGGCGTAATAAAGTGAGTTCAACACTCAGTGTACCGCCGTTGATCGAATGGCGTTTCATTGCTTCAATTGACTGAGTGCTTTGCCAACTCCAATACTCCCGGGAACAGGATGTACTCTTCTTTGTGAACGTGGTGCCGTACGTCCGTTTCAATGCGATGCATCAGTTCGAGTAACCGCTGATAGGCTGGGCTTGCGTTGGATGGTTCGACATAGTTTCCGGCAGCGTCGCGAGCTTTGTCCAACGCCTCGCTGATGTCCTGGTGCTCGTAGCCGACACGACGAATCAGCTTGGCAATCCCGCGCCAGTCACGACTCGCGCCCTGGCCTTCGCGTTCCATTTGTCGGATGGACGGGAACAACGATCGCTCTTCATCAGCCATCACTTCCAAGGCTTCGTCTCGCCACCTCAAGAACTGGTCGTGGACTTCCAGCAGTTCAGGGTGATCGTCGCTCTGCAGTTCGATCACCTCGGCAAGCAATGAAGTGACCGTCGGCAGTGAATCCTTCAAGAACGCGTGGTGAGTCTGTTCGATGTGGTCGCACAGATCAGCGAGCGGCGCTTGGAGCCACTGGTCCAAATTCGCATCGTCAATTTCGGCGATCGTCCGCTGCAGCAACGAGTGGACACGAATCACTTCGAGTCCGTGCTCCCAGCAGACCTTTTCGAGTGACTTGTCCCCGTGGCAGCAATATTCGATATTCAGCATCTCGAAGACTTCGGCCGTCTCAGGATGCTGGGCCACCCATTGTCCGACCGATGACCCGTCGTTCAACTTCTGAGGCTGAAGATTAGACATCGCTATGCTCCTTTGAATTGTTCGTGTTACTAGTCGCGTCCAAGCCTGGCGACCTCGGCTACAGCCGCTGTTCAATCTCCAGGATGCTGAGTGTTGTTCTGAGCGCTGCGTCGGGCGTCAGTGAAATGCTGTCGATACCTTGCTCGACCAAGAACTCTGCAAACTCTGGGTAGTCACTCGGCGCTTGACCGCAAATCCCGATCTTGCGGCCGGCCTCCTTGGCCGCGTGAATGACCGATGAGATGGACGCTTTGACCGATTCGTCACGTTCGTCAAAGATGTGCGCCACAATCTCCGAATCGCGATCAACGCCCAGTGTCAGTTGGGTGAGATCGTTTGATCCGATCGAAAAGCCATCGAACACTTCCGCGAATGCCTTGGCGGCGATCACGTTACTGGGAATCTCGCACATCACGTAAATCTCAAGTCCGTTTTCACCCCGAACCAGGCCATACTCGGCCATCACCTCCTGAACGCGACGACCTTCTTGTGGCGTGCGACAAAACGGGATCATGAGTTTGACGTTGCTCAGCCCCATCTCCTCGCGAACTCTCTTCATCGCTCGGCATTCCAATCCGAATGCATCGCGGTAACGCTCGTCGTAGTATCGCGATGCGCCGCGGAAGCCGATCATTGGGTTTTCCTCCACCGGCTCAAATAGCCGGCCGCCGACGAGATTGGCGTATTCGTTCGACTTGA
>JAGQPC010000770.1 GCA_020426925.1 Planctomycetales bacterium
AATCGACTTGTGCACGCACCAATGCCCACTGGGAGAGTAAAGTAGTCAAACGCCATCGAAGCTAACTCACCGCTTCAGGAACCTGGATTCGATCGGCAAGCTTGCGTAGCTGTACCAGCGTCAACGCGGCACCCTCGGTTTGCTGTTGCTGAGCATATTTCTCCAGCGTCATTGCAGGTCCTGTGAATGCGTCAAACCCTACGGTTCCTCCAGCGCCTTTCAGCCAGTGGCCCAGATCTGCCAACGCGGAAAAGTCTTTCTCTTGCAAAGCCGTGTCCATCTCATCGAGCTTGTCGTAAAGACGAGGAATGAACATTTCGACAACTTCCCGGAAGTCGTCTGGCAAAGACGATATCAGCGGCTCGTTTGAATTGGATGCTGAATCGAGTTCGCCTGCTCCTGTATGAGGCTTCGGTCGACCGGAGCTGCCGAAATCGGTGAAAGCCACGGCGTCTGGCAATTCGGTTTCGGGATCGGTCATTTCAACCTCGATCTGCTCGCCGTCCAACTGATTGCCGACGGCGGCAAGGAGCAGGTCGATGTCAATTGGCTTTGTGAGGAAGCCTGTGCAGCCAGCTTCGAAGCACTCTTTTTCGAAGCCTTTCATGGCGTTGGCTGTCAAAGCATAGATTGGGATTTTCAGCCCGTTCTCTCTTAGGATCCTCGTTGCGGTATAACCGTCCATCACTGGCATTTGCATGTCCATGAGGATCAAGTCGTACTTCGCAGCCAGAGCCATTTCGGTAGCGATCTTTCCATTTTCCGCTTGATCGATTGTCAAGCCAGTATCGCGGAGGACAAGATTGACTAGCTCGCGATTTTCAACACCATCGTCGACAACCAGTACTCGCCCTGAATTGAATCTCCACGTCGTATGTTTGCCAGAATCTTGCCGTTCGTACGAATCGATGTCGTCAGGAGTAACGAAGGCGACTCCATCCAGCGGCCCAGTGTCAATCAACACAGTAAAGACGCTTCCTTTACCTTGCTCGCTAGTGACAGTAATGTCACCACCGAGCGCTTCAGCGAATTTCTTACTAATCGTCAATCCAAGCCCTGTGCCGCCAAAGCGTCTGGTCACTGAGCTGTCGGCTTGTGAAAATGGATCAAAGACTTTGGCCATCTGTTCCTGCGACATCCCCACGCCACTGTCGCACACGTCGATGCGCAGTTGCGGGTGCTGACTCTGGACGAAGCCTAGGATGACCTTAACGCCGCCCGACTCGGTGAATTTTATCGCGTTTCCGATCAGGTTGGTTACGATTTGACGTAGCCGTGATGGGTCACTGCTGATGGTTTCCGGTAATTCACCAGCGGCTTCAAATGAGAGAGAGATGTTCTTTTCGTTTGCTTTGACCGCGAGTACTTGCACAACGTCTCGCACGATTGCGTGTGGAGCGCATTTGATTCTTTCAACTTCCAAGCGATCGGCTTCGACTTTCGATAGATCCAAAATGTCATTAATCAACTCCAGCAAATGCTTGCCGCTGGAATGAATCGTGTTCAAATGCTTGCGAGCGTCTTGCGCGGTTACTCCGTATCCTCGACGAAGAATCTCAGTGAACCCCAAAACCGCATTCATTGGTGTGCGAATTTCATGGCTCATGTTGGCCAAGAATTTGCTCTTCGCCTGATTGGCTTCCTCGGCCGCTTCCTTTGCCTGATGGAGCTCAACTTTCTTTTTCTCCAGCTGCGTTACGTCGTCGAAGCTGATGAGGACACCACCATGTTTTTTTCCGCCTGCAGACATCACAGGCGAACAATTCACCAAGAATGTTCGCAGGCTGTTGTGTTGGTCTCGAAGGAAAACAGAATCGTTGCGGCGAGCCTCGCCTGTTGCCAAGCATTGTCCCCAAGGAGCCTGCTTGTGCGACAAAGGACTGCCATCGCTGGTTTTCCATTGGAAGTCGTGAGCCGATCGCCCGATGAGTGCATCGACATTCTTGCCGAGGATTTCTGCGAACGCGCTGTTTGCTAGTACGATTTGTCCTTGCATGTCGACGACCAACAGTCCTTCCGCCATCGTGTCGAGTGCCGCACGCACGCGAGGCGGAATGGCTCGCGACGGATCAAGATGCTTGAGCATTTTCCCGAGGTAGAAATAAAACGAAAGGAAACTGCAGATCGCGACGAAAATGATTAGCGGAACAACATGAGCTTGATCGAACTGGAGCCAGGCAAATTCGTTTGGCGATTCAAATCGCAGCTCCAGTTGCCCCCAGCGAGATGGCCCCGCAAAAATCGTCACTCGCACTTGCGTGTCAGACGAGTACTCGCCGCGCATTGAAGTCCAGTGCTCTTTGTGGTCTCCGACTTCAACAACCACAACATCGTCCGCACGCCGCATTGCCGCGGACAGGATACCGGCGTTTCGTTCAACGACGATGTAAAGATGTTTTTCGATCCGCTCGAACTGTGAGTCGGTAACGAATTCCGATGAGCTGAGTGCAAGCGATTCGGCCAGCGATGCACGCCCCTCTCGCAGTGCGCTTTGGCGATCAGGAACCAAACCCAGCAACAACGCCGTCAGGAGAATACTCACGATCAAACCCACAAGTCCCAAGGATACCCTGAACTTTGTGGAGAGCTTAAACATCCTCATCGCGACACCTCCGAGTCTTGATTGCTCTTCGTCACCATGGCTTCCAGCGAATCATCATCGTGTATGTAGTCTTCGTCGTCATCCAAGTGCCCTAGAACCGGCAGCGGGTCGACTAGCTGCCAGGCTGGCAACGACGACAAAACACTGCTCAGCAGCACGCCACCTCGAATCAGCCAGATCACGTAACCGACTGAAAGAGACGTTGTTGCAGCGAGCGACGATCCAAGCATGACTCGCGTTAGCAGTTCGTCTCGGTGGACTTCGTCTCGCAGTTCGTCCATCGCTTGCAGGAAGATTGGCGAGTATTCGGTCGCCGCCGAATAAGCAGTTGCAATCGTCTGCGTGACGAGGTTCGCTCTGATCGATTGGCTAGACGGACTGCTCAGTTCGGCGCGTCGCTCGGCTTGAGAAGCTACCTGCCGTTCGAACTCAATTCCCGCCGCACCGTCAGCCTGATCATTCTGTTGTTCTGCTGGGCTTTCCGGCGCCGCGCGATTCGCGAGCGGCGCGAGAGTTGATGCCGTGTCGGTATCGGCGGTCGCTTGGATCACGACTGCAGATTCCGCTTCGGTCGACTCGTCGCCAGACGTCGTTGCTTCGGTGGTTGGGGAACTGTCGCTGCTCGAGACCGCCGCTGCTGTGACAACGGGAGGAACGGCTATTAGCTGCTCGACGACCAATTGTACGGACGCCTGACTCGGAGCCGAAATGCCATCGACGATTTGGTATACGAAAACATCGGTGCCGACGAAGCCTTCGTCAGGCGTGTACGAAAACTGCCCGTTGGAACTGATGCTTAGTGTGCCGTGTGCAGGCGGAGTGACCAACACAACGATAATGCTGTCCCCCTCGGGGTCGACATCGTTTGCCAACACTCCGATCGACGCGACGATCGATGTGTTTCCCGTCACCGTATACGAATCATTGGCCGCAATAGGGGATTCATTGACATCAATGACATTGACCCGAATCACTTTGTCGAACGTATTCGAACCAGAATCGGTCACGCGAACGTTGACGAGGTAGGACGGATCGCTTTCGTAGTCCAACACTCCATCCTGAAGGATCAGCTCGTCATTCCCCGCACCGCCGATAGAAAAGAGTAATCCATCAGCGCCAGGCAGAATCGAGTACGTAAACGTCTCGCCTGTGTCCGAATCTGTAGCGGTCAACGCGCCCAGACTCACGCCTGATGTTGTGTCCGTGTTTTCGTTCACGGACAACGTGCCTGGCAGAATATTCGTCGGTGGAGCGTTCACGTTTGTGATTGAGATCGTTACAACTGCCGTCGCTGTGTTTCCAACTGCGTCTGACACTGAGTATGTGAAACTGTCACTTACGTTCGTGCTGCCGTCATGCGTATAACTGAACGTTCCATCTGAATTTAGCGTCAATGACCCAAACGAAGGACCAACCACAGGTGTCGTGTTAACGGTCAGCGAATCAAATGGAAGATCGGCGTCTGTGTCTCCATCCAACAACGACGCTCCAACATCAAGATCGGCCTCCGTTGCCGTGCCACCTTGGATAACAGTAAAGCTTTCGGTGTCCGCGATGGGCACGCTGTCATTAACAGGGGTGACTTGGGCTTGTGCGACCACATCCGTCGCAGATTCGAGGCCTCCATTGTCCCGAGCCACGACCGAAAACGCGTCAAGTAATCCAATTGCATTCAGTGCTGGCATCCAATACGCATTGTTTGTCGCGTCGATCGTGTCGTTCGTTCCAGCCGCCCAAGCGGTCGCAGTTCCAGCCGTCGCTCCGATTCTCAATGTTCCTGACGCGATCGATTTCACGACAAACGCATCGACGGTTCCATCGATATCGTTTTCGTCGCCGGAAGCAATCAACTCAGCGAACGTGATTTCGACTTCCGTGTCCTCGTTGGTCGTGTCGACCGGGCTCGTCAGCGTCGTCAGCGTCGGCGCGTCGTTCACGGACGTGACAGCGACTTGAGCCGTCACGTTCGCCGCCGATTCTGCTCCACTATCGTCTCTCGCTACGACGGCAAAAGCGTTTAGCGTGCCGGTCGCGTTGAGTGCTGGAGTCCAATAAGCGTTGTTCGTCGCGTCGATCGTGTCGTTCGTTCCCGCCGCCCACGCGGTCGCAGTTCCGGCCGTTGCTCCGATTCTCAATGCTCCTGACGTTACCGATTTCACGACGAACGCATCGACGGTGCCATCAATGTCGTTTTCGTCGCCGGAAGCAATCAACTCAGCGAACGTGATCTCGACTTCAGTGTCTTCGTTGGTCGTGTCGACCGGGATCGTTAATGTCGTCAGCGTCGGCGCATCGTTGACGGGCGTTACGGCGATTTGAGCCGTCACGTTCGTTGCCGATTCTGCTCCACTATTGTCTCTCGCCACCACGGCAAAAGCGTTTAGCGTGCCGGTCGCGTTGAGTGCTGGAGTCCAATA
>JAGQPC010000771.1 GCA_020426925.1 Planctomycetales bacterium
GTGACCTCTTGCATGTCAAGCAAGCACTCTAGCCGACTGAGCTATACGCCCGTAAAGCGTAAGTATAGTCCAGGCGAATCACCCTTGCCAACGCCCGTTCAGTCGGCTGAATCGCTTTTTTCGGCGTCATGATTGCTGTGGCAAGATTAATCCGGACATGCACATTCATGTCGCTCGAGTGCTAAAATCAGTCGTTTGAACTCGTTGGAAAGCTTGTATCGCCCGCAGATGCAAACCGTAATGCCATATGGCAGCGTTGATATGAAGGTGAGTGGACCCGATGAACAGACTCTTGTGGATTGTCTTGGCAGTGCTGACTTTTGCGAGCCAAACGCAGGCTCAGTCGAAGCCAAACATTTTATTTATCTTTTCAGATGACCAGTGCTTTGAGACACTGAGTTGCCTGAACAATGACGAAGTTCTCACGCCGAATCTCGATCGACTCGTGAAGCGTGGCACGACCTTCACGCATGCTTACAACATGGGATCTTGGTCAGGAGCCGTTTGTGTCGCCAGCCGCACGATGCTCAATACGGGACGATATCTTTGGTACGCACATGAAATCTACAACAAATCGGAGCAAGAGCGCGAAGCCGGTCGGTTTTGGTCGGAGCACATGCGCGAAGCTGGCTATCGAACGTACATGACCGGCAAATGGCATCTGAAGGCCAAGGCTGAAAACGCGTTCGACGTCGTTCGCGATGTTCGCCCTGGCATGCCAAATCAGGCGCCTGCAGGATACGACCGCCCCCGCGCCGATGGCACCGATCCTTGGAGCCCCTATGACAAGAGCTTAGGCGGGTTTTGGAAGGGTGGCCGTCATTGGAGCGAAATCGTCGCCGACCACGGAGTCGATTACCTTCGTGAAGCTGCAAAACGCCCTGAACCGTTTTTCATGTACCTGGCGTTCAACGCTCCGCACGATCCTCGGCAGGCACCGAAGCAGTATGTCGATTTGTATCCGGCCGCGAATGTCCAAGTGCCACCGAATTTTTTGTTCGAGTACCCACACAACGAAGCAATGGATTCGGGACGAAAGCTCAGAGACGAGCGACTTGCTCCGTTTCCACGAACGGAGTACTCGGTACAAGTCCATCGCCAAGAATACTACGCACTGATCACGCACATGGATGCTCAGGTCGGACGGATTCTGGACGCTTTGGATGAATCCGGAAAAGCGGACAACACCTACATCTTCTTTACGGCTGATCACGGGCTCGCCGTTGGCCAACACGGACTCTTTGGCAAGCAGAACATGTACGACCACAGTGTTCGTGTTCCGTTCATGGTTGTTGGCCCCAACATTCCCGCGGATGAGCGAAACTCGACGCCCATTTACTTGCAGGACTTGATGGCCACGTCTTTGGAGCTGGCAAAAATTGAAAAGCCGGACCACGTGCAATTTCAAAGTGTTCTGCCGTTACTTGACGGAACGGGAAAAGGACGCGACGCGATCTATGGTGCGTACCTTGAGGGGCAAAGAATGGTGACTCAGGGCGACTACAAGTTGATCCTGTATCCAAAAGCCAAAGTTGTTCGCTTGTACAACGTGAAACGAGATCCCAAGGAGATGCTGGATCTTGCGAGCGAAGGTGCACTACCAATCATGCGAAGACTTTTCACACGCTTGCTTAAGCTTCAACAAGAAGTTGGCGACAAGTTGGACATTGCCAGCGTCTATCCCGAGCTGGCCGGCGATGCGTAGCTTTTTATGACGCGTGATTTTCTTATTGTCGTGAAGCGGCTGTGACTAACCAGATTCCCAGCGCGACGCAGCATGCACCTAGCACAACGAATATGGTAAACGGTTCACCGCGAAGCACGACAGAGAATCCAAACGCAAAAACAGGCGTTGCGAAACTGAAGACTGCGACCTGTGACGCGCTGTGTTTCTTGAGCAACGACGCGTGCAGCACGAAACAGAGTCCGGCCACAACCAAGCCTTGATACAACAGGCCAAGCGTTGCCGGCATTGTGAATTTTGCGTCGGCGAACGATTCGGTGGCGAGGCTGGTCGCTGCGAACATGGCCACTCCAAATACGCCGTGCCAAAACATCAACTTGCTTGGTTGCATGTGCTGGACCGCCGATCGTATGTAAACGACTCGAATCGCCAGCAAGATCGCACTCAAAATCAATAGCGCGTCGCCTCTCAGAAAGTCTTCGGGGTGCGAGTCGGTTTCTCGAGTCTGCATGACAAGGACAACGCCAACGGCAGCCAGTACCAGACCGATCATGCGGCGGGCATTCAACCGGTCGGCTCCTGCAAAATGCTCGATCGCCGCGACAAAGAATACGAACGTGTTAACCAACATGGCGCCGTGCGTGGAATTGGAAAGCTTAACGCCGATGTTGAACGTCGAAATCTGAGTGAACAGAAAGCAGCCTGTGTCCAGCGACATCCAAGCTTCTTGTCGAGTGATGCGAAACGACGTCCGCTCGATCAGGCACCAGAAGAAAAGTACGAACGTCCCCATCGCGAATCGAAGTCCGGCAACTGCGACCGGTGGCAATGAGTCGACGCTGTAGTTGACCGCGACCGAGTTCGCTCCCCACAGCATGACGACCGCCACCAGAATTGCGGTCGACGCTGCGGAGAGCGGTTGATGCGGTGGTTCGGTTTCGCTGTTCGTCATCAGTAAAAGTTGAGTTTGCCTGTTGAATTCAGCTTGATCGCGGGCTGGAAGCCTACGGCAAGCTGCTATCGAAGCGATATCATTGTTATCACATTGATGTCAGTGCTGGCGGCTTTGGCCGTTGGGCAACCTTTCTTAGATCGCCGTAAGTCTTGTTCTTAAAGGGGATTGTGACGATTGCGGGTTCTAGGGCGTGTTCTTTGGCACTCGCGATGCGATTGTTCCGGTCATTAACCCACTACCATTCTCAATGACACTGGAGGACAAGCAAATGGCCCTACGCAAAAAGATCATCACCGCTATCACGGCAACAACACTTCTCGGTCTCGCAGCTACTTCGGCGAATGCCGCCAGCTACCATCACATCGATGAATTGGCGCTAAGAATTGCACGCAATTCGACATCGCTGTTTCGTGAATTCCGTCTGCATTATCGTCACGTCGGCGAATACGCACATCTGATCACTGATGCTCGCGAGATGCGTGCGCTTGCGAGCCATACTCACGAGGTGGCACATCATCGCGGTTCGCTGAATCACTTGGCTCATGATTTAGGTGAGCTGGATCAAGCGTTTCATCACCTGGAAAACTTGCTCGATGAAATCGAAGCGAACTCGCATCACGGTGGTTACCACTCTGGCCACATCCATGGCGACACAAATCACGTTTGGGCACTGATGCACGCGATTGAGCAAGACTTGCATCACTTGCGAGATGACGTTGAGGCGATGCAAGGATATCAAACGCGTCGACCGGTTGTAGTTCCCGCTCCATATCCAAGTCAAACTATCAGTTACCCAGTGGTGCCTCGTCCAACGAGAGTTTATCGTCCGATTCCACGCACTTGCCCGCACGACTACGGTCATAGAACATCGGTTACGACACCGTTCGGCGTTCTGACGATCGGCCACTAAACTCGGCAAGGATTAGAATTAGACTTCGTCAATAAAGAAGCGCGTTTCGGTAGCAATCGAAACGCGTTTTTTATATTTGGTTGCAAGACACCGTTGGGTAGGATCTATCGACGGACTAGAAGTCCGTCGTACGGTGCAGAGTTCACGCACATAGTTGGCGGTCGCACTAGTAGTTTGTACCAGCTGAATCTTCGGGTAGTGGAAGTTGCTAAACTTCCTGGTGAACGAGATCTTTAGCAAGATCCACTACGAGCTACCCGAAAATCAAGGTGCGTTGGACTACTAGCGGCGGACGGTGAGTCCGAACAGTACCGCCGCGGTTGGAAGAGAGTCTTTCTTCAGACCGTCGAATTCGAGCCACTCATTCGCAACTTCGCCGTCGACGACGAATGACATATCGCCGCCGAGGAATTCGTGTTTTGAGAGCACCCATTCAACGCCAGCGAACAACCCCAGAAAGTCGTCAGAGTCGGCGAACGGCTTGAGGAGTTCCGTTCCGGGCTGATTGTCTGGATTTACGACTCGATCGAAGTCGGCCTTTGCGTGGCCAAGTCGAGAACCAAAACGCAACGAAAACAGCATTTCATAGGTTGGCCCGCTGAGCGGTTGCAAGTAGTAGCCAATTGCAGTTTGAATGCTTCCTCGTCGGATTTCGCGTAACGTAGAAGTCAAAGCGTCAGGCACAGGCGTGTTCGGAATTCCAAGTTGTGAGTTCGAAACAAACCCGTCCGACACGGCTTGGATCCCGCGGCCACCACTGGTTTGAAAGCTACCACCGAGATCAAAGAACCAAGGACTGCAACTGCCAAAGCCTTCTCGAACGCCACCCTGAAGCGCAAAGCCAACGCGGCGGTCGCCTTTGAAAAATCCGCCGAAGCCAAAACTTGGCCCGGCCTTTAGGTAGGTCGCGAAGGTTGGCCATTGCCCGATGCCGGATTCGACTTCTGACGGTCCATTGGCGTAGTAATGCCCGGCGTCGCGATTGGTGAAATCTCCAGATTCCGAGGCGATTTCTGATTCAGACGCGATCAAGTCATCCGCAAGGATTGCGGTATCGTCCGAGGTGGCAATGTCTTCACCAGCCGCTACGTCGTCATCTGCTTGCATTTCCGTGAATTGGACGGGGCGAGCAACCGGATAGTCCTGGACTTCGGAGTTCAGCAGATTGGAAGCTACTTCTTGCCCGTTGACGATCGAGGCGAACAATAGGAAGAACCAAACAGGCGCCGCTTTCGGTGAGTTTCGTGCTTCGAGTTTCACGATGTAGCCTTTTCGAGCTGAATAGCATTTCGTTTCGTTTAACGAATATCGAACTCAAGAATGTTAAACTTTACCGATAACATTGATTTTGCCAGCATGCGCAAGCGTTGCTTGCTGAAGTATTGAATCCACACATGGGCGATGATCGAACTTCCAATCGTTGACGACTTTCGGCAAGTGCTCCCAACGCATGAGTGCTCCTATCTGTTGGGGCGTGAAGCTCAGTTCGATTACCGCGTCATCTACGAGATGACCAGCGAGCAGTACGACCATTTGCTATCGCGAGGTTGGCGTCGCCACGGATTGCACATCTTTCGACCGGTGTGTGCCAAGTGTTGCGAGTGCCGCAGTATTCGTGTTCCGGTTGAGTCGTTTCGTCCGTCCAAAAGTCAGCGACGGACGATGAAGAAGAACGCGCACATCGAATGCGTCGTTCGGCCACCGTCGATTACAAAACAGCATATCGATCTCTTCAATCGCTATCATGCTGACATGTCGCTGCGGCGAAGTTGGCGAGAGCATTCGACGGACGCCCAGGAGTACTACGAATCGTTCCTATGCGGTCGGTATGAGTTTGAACGCGAGTTTCTGTACTTCGACGAGGACAAGCTCGTCGCCGTCGGAATCGTCGACATTACCGAAAGCTCGGCGTCGAGCGTCTACTTTTTTCACGATCCCGAGTACCGAGCAAACGCTTTGGGCGTTTTTTCGATGGTTACCGAACTAGCATACCTGCAACAGGCGTCAGTCGAGCATCATTACTTGGGCTATTGGATCGAGGCATGTGGTTCGATGACTTACAAAAATCGCTATCGTCCACACGAGCTGCTTGTTGAATACGTTGGCGACGACGAGACGCCCGTCTGGCGTCTCGCAGAAGGTCGTTGAGCCACGCCTTCGCAAGAATTCTGCGACGGCCCGCTTTTGGTGGCGTCACGTCGTCCCTCGCTTGTCCAAAAAGTAATTCAGTCTTCACACAGCGCAATCAGGTGCATCGAGCGTGCAAGTTTCGCGTGCTCGGCCAAGATACAGATCGATCTCACCACAGATTCCTTGGTCTCCTCCGCAATCTCCACTGGCTGCCTTTCAAACGCGACGCAACGTCGCGCATAGGCAAGTTACATGCGCGCATACAAGATTTACGGACGTGCAAACGGGATGTGTTGGAGTGCAAAGACCATTCAGTTGCGCGCAATGACGATTCATCTTGGCGCAAACGCGACTTCAATCCGCGCAATCGCCAGAGCACGTCGCGCAGACGCGACGTATCCGAACGCGAACGGCACTTACTCGCCTGCAAATACGAGTTGCCGGCGCGCAATCGCGACGTTTTCGCGCGCAATGACCGATTGATGACGCGCAAACGCGAGTTCAGGTCGCGCAGACGACTGGTGGGAACGCTCAGACAGAGCTTGCGCGGGCGCAAACGCGTCTTCTCGGCGCGCCATCGAGAGTCAAGGACGCGCAGACGGCAATTAAGAACTCGCAATCGCAAGAGAAATAGCCGCAGACGCGACGTGTCTGCGCGCAACAGCGACGCGACGTTGTGCAATCGCCGATTGTTTGCGCGCGGACGCCGCGTGCCAGCGCGCAATCGCAACGCGCGGTCGTACAGACGAAACGTCGCGTGGTGCAATCGCAACATTGCCCTCGACTACAGGGGTTTGACGTTGATTTATTGCATCAAGAAACATTGCAGCCCGCAAAAAGTGTGTGTCGGATCACCCCAAAAAAACTAGGGTTGCCCAGACCAGTGCGGTTTCCGCAGTTTCAACACATTCCTTGAACCATAGGGATTCCTTCGCATGAAAGACAATCACTTCAATCGCCTTTCGATGTTTCAGACTTGCCTGCGCACGCTGAACGAGTACCAGGAGGTGTGGCATGATCAAGCTCCTCAGATCTTCACGAAGAAGGTCGACCAAGTAAAAGAGGCCGTTTCTGAACTCGAAGCACTCGGCCGCAAA
Source organism: Planctomycetales bacterium (assembly GCA_020426925.1). Lineage (GTDB taxonomy): Bacteria > Planctomycetota > Planctomycetia > Pirellulales > Pirellulaceae > JAGQPC01. Next base: position 6,777 of record JAGQPC010000771.1, read on the forward strand.
CAAGAAACCGACACGACGGGACGTGCCGAAGACAAAAAGCGTGAAGCGGCTGAGCTCGAAGAAGCGGCTTACGTGTTTGGTAGCACGCTGGCCATTTGGTTTGAAGAACACGACGACGCAACTCGCGCTGCACAGATCGATCTACCGCAAAGCGGATGGAGACGACTGCGCAGGCAACAGCTATTAGAGAAGGCTCGTTTAGTTCACGAGCTGGGCCAATCGGTACTGCAAGAACAGCCCGAGTCGGCAGCGGAATACGGCATCACCGACGAGTCGTTGGCAACGTTCGCAGCAGAAATCGATGACTACGAGAACGTGCTGTCGGCGCCTCAGCAGTCGATCGCGCAACGCAAGGCGTTGACGGCTGAACTTTCCGATCGATTTTCAGAAGTTACCGGACAGTTCGAACTGTTGGACAAGTTGATTCTACACTTCAGCCGGCGTGACACGACCGGTCGGGACCTTGTCGCCGCCTACCAAGCCTCGCGAGTCGTCCGCGATCTCGGCAGCCGCCGTTCGACCACCGACACGCCGGAACCTGAAGTCGCAAGCGCAACCGAGTAACCAATTTTTTAATGAACTCTTTGATCCATGGCCTGTTGACTCAGACAGGCCGTGGAAACTTGCCAAACTATCGAGGGGCAGGCGTGAAGTCTCAGGAGTTGCTGACCCGCACGAATGGATTTCCTTGATGTAAGAAGGGTTTCCGAACTCTGCGCTGAGGTCGACCGATCGACTGAGCGACTCAGGTCGGTTTTCGACGTTACGCAAGAACGCAGCCGGCCGCTAGATACCGCGTGTCCTCGCCTTGCCAGCAGTTTGATCTGCAGGCGGTGCATTTCCCAGCTGAGACATAAGAAACGCTCCAACTCGCATCAATCGGGCCACGTCGCGACACCGCGGCAGGGTACCGCATATCACACCGCGAGAAACGATTAAACTATTGGAGACTTCGGGGGAATGCAATCTTGGGGTCGTTGTCCAATTGCACACGCTCTGGACGATCGACAATTTGGAAGAAAACGTACGGTTGCTTTTGAGTACGGCGGACCGTTCTGCTAGAAAGAGATCCATGAAAGAAGCGTTTTATCCTGTGGTCGATGTTGCGGCTCGCGATCAATTGGCTGACTCTTTTGATTCGCAGTTGCAGACGCTTGTCCAACTGAATCTGGGCAAGCACTTACGTGAGCGGGTCGACGTTCAAGATGGCGTACAAGCTTCTTGGATAAGCGACCAATGATTTGGTGACGTATGCTGGGTCTGACAAATCTAATAATTGCTGCGTTTGTTGGAAGGTACTTGAATTACATACAAGCAACTGCGTGGCAAAGGGCGTTTACAGCGGTGAGCGGCTTCTTAGGTGTCTTTTTCTGGTTGCTGATGATTCAGGTGGCGATGAATGCGTTTGATGAAGACGCTGCTATGGAACACGCAGCATTTGGAATGGGCGGAATCGCAATCGGCATGATCTCTCGTTACGTCATTATGCCCAGGACTCCTCTCAAAGGTAAGAGCGAAGCCGCAGTCGAAGATCCGAAGGACCAGCCCACGAAGCAACCATGGATTCTGTTGCGAGCTCAGTGGCTTGTACCCGCTTACTGGTTTGTCTGCATCTACTTTTACTACCGATTGTCCACATGACCGAACGCGTCACGTAGGTGTGGTCATCCCCGGCTCCGAGGCTGGCAAGCAGTCGTCAGCGATAACTCGGTTTACCGAAGCAGGATCTCGATCCACCTCCCACGCCTGGTCCTCATCGGTCTGTTCTGCATTCGGAGACCGCTGTCTCGCAGCCGATTTCCAAGTTCAGCGGCAGATGCATCCGCGGCGACTTAAAACGAGGCCGAGCATCTGGATTTTTTCGTAGATGCCAGTCACAACGTTGAGTGCAGACTTTGGGCTCTCAGCCTCGATGTATTCGAAGATTTCCTCCAGCCTTTGAGCCGCCTCTAGCGTCCAAACTATTTCCGCCACGACTCGAGCTTCTCCTTGATGTCTTCGTCGGAAAGCGTACGACCAGCATCAGAATCTTCCAAGCCACGCTGCACCATTCGAGCGAACGCCAACTCTCGAAGAATCTCGTCGTAGCTACTATCCTCGGGCTGGCGAGCGATAATATCGGACATGGTCTCTTTTGCGGATGCCATACTTTCTCCTGAACGACGGTCCCAGTTTCCCGTGTATTTCACACCCTAGGAAAGCCTCTTAAACGTTCTCCAATTATCAGCCAATTCTTGCGTACAGGCAAGGGATTTTGAATTGTCAGAGATGGTGACAAGTTGAGCACACGGACTATTCTTTTTCCTGTTCGGTTGGATTCAATGCCCTCGTTTTCTCCTTCTTCGCGTGTCACTTAGCGATATCTGTCTAATTCGGATTGTGTTCCTAGTTCAGAACTTTCCGCTTTTCTGAAAATAATGGGAATACTTCGAAATTCTCTGCGTGGCTAGTAATAGAGGATATTGTGAACGCACTAAAAGACTTTGACACCGACCACCTTATTCAATCCGCCGCCAGCGGTGACGCCAAAGCTGGTGATGAGCTTTTACAGCGGTATCGCCAACGGCTGCGTCGTTTGGTCCAAATTCGACTCGATTCCAAGCTCACCGCACGCGTGGACCCGTCCGACGTCGTGCAAGACGTGCTACTGACTGCTCATCAACGCCTAGACGATTATCTGCGTGCTCGTCCGATTTCATTTTATCCTTGGCTTCGGCAGATAGCGATCAATCGCCTGAGCCTACGTCCGAAGCAGCTATCTTCATTGCAGCTTTGATTGTTTTGGGGAGGCGTCGACGCTTCAGCAACTAGCCTTTCAGCAAAATCACAGAAACTAGGCCAACGGCTCCCAAGAGATGCTATCAGCATCGGTGGCGACATCCTCTTGCATTTCAATATCGGTCTAATCTGCTGGCGGTTGGACAAACAGACGCGGCTCAGCCAATTGTGAAAAGTCGCATCGGTCTCCAATCGCGGAACACACCGCTGTCAGGCCGCCAACTATCTCAGTCTGCCAACTATCTCAGCGGCGTCGAGTGATGAACCCGCCGGCATGAAATAATGGACGAATCTGCAGCGGTCTAGCGCAAGGTGAAAGCCTCACTTTGCTTGAGTCCCTAAGGACACGCCAACATGTGTGTGTCGCGAGTAGGTTAGCCAAAACCGAATCGCATCGCAGTGTTTTCCACGGTTGGCGCTTAGCGGTTTTGAAGTAAAGCCGGGCGACTCGCGAGATCGAAGAGGCGTTTGCGGAATTAACACCGACGCCAATTGCCCTCCAGGACCGATCTGCCAAGGGTTGGAGCATTGCGTGGTACCAGCCGCTTTCAATACGGTTCTGCGTTAACGCTCATTCGGGCGCCAACTGGCTTCACTTCTGCTCGTGAGTATGAGGAAATGGCTCCAAATGTACGAGCACATCACGTACACCAGTGAACCTTTGTACGATCTTGTCTTTGACCAAGTGTCCGATCCGATGCCCCTCATCAACTGTAAGTTGGGCGTCAACTTGGATGTGGATATCTGCGAGATATTCGAGACCGGTTTTTCGAACCCAAAGCTTCTCCACTTGCTGAACGCCAGGCACCTCCAAGGCGGCACATCGAATCTTTTTGACGAGCGCCGCATCGGCCTGTGGATCGAGGAGTTCGCTGATGCTTGTGCGAAACAGCTTGACACCAGCCCAGAGAATGGCCACCACGACGAATAGGGCAGCTGCCTCATCGGCCCAGATATACGCTGGTCCCGCCCAACGCACAACGCCCAAGCCGATAAACACAGCCAGCGAACAAAGTGCATCACTGCGGTGATCCCAAGCATTGGCAACAATCGCCGCCGATCCGATCTTCGTACCGACACGCATTTTGTAGCGATAGAGCCCTTCCTTGATGAGAACGTTCGCTACTGCAATCCAGAGCGTCCACGCGGGTGGCACGTGATGCTTGGTCGTGAATCGAGTTATCGCTTGCCAGCCGACCACGAGTGCCGAAATGATGATGAGCACTGAGATATTCGAAGCTGCCACAGCCTCAGCTCTCGTGTGCCCGTAGGGGTGTTCCTCGTCCGCTGGTCGTTGGGCGTACCGAAGTGCGACCAATACAACGACCGAGGCAAGTGAGTCTCCCAGCGAGTTGACTGCATCAGAAACTAGGGCAAAGGAGGTGCCCAAAATGCCTCCAACAAGTTTTACGACTCCGAGCGTCACGTTGACGACCAACCCGAGCAAGGCCGCTTGGGTGGCGGTGCGGTACAGTGAGTGAGGAGAGGCTGTGGTGTTCAGGGCATTCCATCCTGGTTTGCGAGTGTCGCGTTCGACTGCTATTGTGATCGTGTTGTAATCAACCGGCTAGGTGCATGCACTGGTTGGACTGCCGGATGCCAGAGGCTGTCACACTGGAACCGTTTTAGCGCGTGGGTGAAGTGTTTGACGCGGATGACATGACCAGGAGCGAACCGATTCGGCATCGATTTCGGTAACGCCTCTGACGTTGCGGACCATGCCGCTCTCAGGTACCGCCAGAACGCCCAGCCGGACAAAACGAAAAAGCGGCGGAAATACAATAACTGCGAACGCGAAATCGAAGGCAGACAACGGCATTCACTTGCTGATTGTCCCGGGGCTAGTATACTTTGTCCGGCAAGTTTCCGGCAGATTCACCATTCTAAATGTCCTTTCATGGCTCGTAATCGCCTCGCTCAACGACTGAAACGCATGACCAGACAAGTCATGTTCGCTCTAGTTCTGGCTTCCAACGCCGAACTAGCAATTCCCTGGTGCTCTCGCGTCAACGATAGCGAGACGCAGGTCGAGGAAGTTGTGGAGATCGGCATTGCGCTTGTGGAGCGACGGGGCTGTCTATTGTCGCCTCAAGAAAGGGTCGCGCCTTGCAACGTGTGCTTTGCACTAGGCCGGCCCGCGCGGTTCTTTCCTGTAATTGTACCTGTTGGTCACAGATTAGCCCACGACCTTCGCGCTCCCTGTAGGTGTTGATAACGAAGTATGCCCTTCGTTGCCAAGTTGTGATCCGATCGTGCTGCGCGAAGACCCCACTACAACCAACAATCACGTGATGTTCCGAGTTGTTTTGAGGTCATCGTTCGGACTAGTCGAGAGCGGACCACGGACCTGGCTAAGTTCTAATCGAGCCTTTCGCCACACGGTACTTACAGATGAGTTCAACAACAGCCACTACGAATTCCTTCGGTCCACTTGTACGCGACTTCGTCAGCGGCGTGGTCGTCTTCCTTGTTGCGTTGCCGTTGTGCTTGGGGATCGCCTTAGCTTCTGGTGCCGAATTAGTCTCCGGGCTTCTTGCTGGAATTGTGGGAGGTCTAGTTGTTGCAGCTGTCAGTGGCTCACATACGAGTGTCAGTGGTCCAGCTGCTGGCCTAACCGCGGTTGTTGCTGCTCAGATCGCGACACTTGGTTCCTTTGAGGCCTTTCTCCTGGCCGTGACGCTCGCTGGATTTATCCAAATTGGCTTCGGGATCGCAAAAGGGGGCGCTCTGTCGGCCTTCTTTCCCTCCAGTGTCATCAAGGGCTTGTTGGCCGCCATTGGGATAATCTTGATTTTGAAACAGATTCCTCACGTGCTCGGTCACGACACGGATCCAGAAGGCGAAATGTCTTTTCACCAGCCTGATGATCAGAACACTTTTTCCGAGATTCTTACGACGTTTTCAGGCGATTTGCATCTTGGCGCAATGTCCATCGGGATCCTGTCAGTCGTGTTTCTACTTGCTTGGGATCGAATTCGGCCTCTTAGTAGGTCGCTGGTTCCGGCACCACTCTTCGTCGTGCTGTTCGGTACAGGCCTCGCTAAGCTGTTCGAAGGGTTTGGTGACGGATGGTCAGTTAGTGCCACGCACCTTGTTCAAATCCCCATCGCGAAAAGTGCATCCGACTTAGTTGGCTTTTTGACGCTACCGGATTTTGCCCAGTTGGCAAACCCAGCGGTCTATGTTGGGGCGACAACGATCGCGCTCGTCGCATCATTGGAAACTCTGCTCAACTTGGAAGCGGCGGACAAATTGGACCCAGAAAAACGAGTTTCACCTGCCAGCCGAGAATTAATTGCACAAGGGTGCGGCAATGTAGTCTGTGGCATGATAGGTGGATTGCCGGTTACTTCCGTCATCGTGCGGAGCAGTGTGAACGTAAACTCGGGCGCTAAGACGAAGCTGTCGGCGATTGTCCACGGCATATTGCTTCTGATTAGCGTCGTGGTGTTCCCACGATGGATGAACATGATTCCTCTATCGACACTTGCTGCAGTTTTACTAACCGCAGGGTTTAAGCTTGCTAATCCTAGATTGTTTCATCAGATGTGGGCGGAGGGCCGGTACCAGTTCATTCCGTTTGTTGCCACGGTAGCTGGGATCGTCCTAACCGATTTGCTGATCGGGATCTTGATAGGCTTGGGGGTGGCGATTCTCTTCATACTCAACAGCAACCTGCGCCAGCCCGTCCGCAAAATTCTGGAGCATCATCTGGATGGTGACATCACCCACGTAGAACTTTCCAATCAAGTCAGCTTCCTGAATCGCGCTGCGATCGAACGTTTGTTGAATAATGCAAGTCCTGGTACGCGGCTACGAATTGTTGCAGCAGCGACCGATTACATAGATCCCGATGTGCTATGCCTGATTCGAGATTTCAAGGACAACGTCGCACAAGCTAGAGGCGTGAAAGTGAATCTCGTCGGATTCAAGCCGAAGTTTGAATTTGGGGAAGTCATTCAGTTTGCAGATTACACAACGCAAGGCCTGCAGCAAAGAATCTCTTCGGATCAGGTGATTGAAATCCTCAGAAACGGCAATCGTCGTTTCGTAAGTGGAAATCGACTGAACCGCGATTTGGGACGTCATGTGGCTGCGACCGCTGCAGGGCAGAATCCATTGGCGGCTGTACTAGCCTGCATCGATTCCAGAGTTCCGACCGAATTGGTGTTTGATCTTGGCGTGGGAGATATTTTTAGCGTGCGGGTTGCCGGCAACGTTGTTGGTGCTAACTCACTCGGCAGTCTGGAGTATGCGGTAAATGTTGCAAAGGTCAAACTACTATTAGTTCTGGGACATACCCGTTGCGGCGCAGTAACGTCAGCTGCTCAATTGATAGCAAAGGGGCAAGCTACAGAATCCGTGACCGGGTGCCTGCACTTGCAGTCAATAGTCGAGGAGATCGAGCCAAGCGTCACCGAAGCACTGAACCGGTTTGATGGTCTTTCAGGGATGGACACTCTGTCGGAAAGTGAAGTTGATGACTTCGTCGACGCTATCGCTCGGAATAACGTTCTCCATACGTTGGCTCAGATTGTCGAGCGGAGCGCCGTGATTCGTGAATCTATCGAGCGGCAAGAGGTTAAGCTCGTCGGTGCAATGTATGACGTTAAGACCGGGAATATCGAGTTTCTCGAACCGAGCAGTCCGCGTACCTTGTAGAAACTCGAATTGGCGTTCGAGATGGGGCTCCTTCTTGCACGTGAAGTAGAGCCACACAGCAGTACCAAGTAAGTGCGAGTGATGTCTGCCTTTCATCGAGAACTCGATTTCCTCATTCGGTATACGCGAATGTGCGGTGCGAATGCGCGGACGCAGTGATCTCCACTGCTTAAATGCGGCAAACAGCGTTGACGGTTGAGGGACGCTATGGATAATGACGCATAGTTGGGCTGCTCTTTATTAAGCAAAACACGTTCACAGTGCGGTAGTGATGCTCATTTTCTCCCAGCGAGCAAGTCGACACTTTTTGCTGGCGGCATATGTTGCCGTTTCAGTTGTCGGTCACGGTTTGCACTATCTGCCGGGAGTCCAACAACACGGCATTGACCGAGATGGAGTTAGCGAATGTCCACATTGTTGCCACCACTCGCGACATGCTGAATCGGGCAATCGAGACCAGGATTCTCCCGAATCTCCCGACGATTGTGTTGTGTGTCGAGTTTTAGCTCAGAGCATTGACGTCGTCGAACCAATCGAACCTCTGACTTCGGAATTCTTTGTTTTTCTCGAATCGCCTGCAACGACGTCGCAGGGAACGCCATTCTCTGGTGATTGTCGCTCGCGTGGACCGCCAGCGATTGGTGGGATCTTTGTGTAACGCCGAAGTTCTGCGCTAGTTTGTCGGGCATCGTTCATCTGGTTGCGTTCGTGGTCGCCTAGGTTGGTTGGCCAGTAGCCACTGCGTGACCCGCAATTCTTCGTTGCCCGGAGCGCACGTTTGCGTTTTCGCGTAACGGCGCAAATCAGTGCGAGTTCGTCGTGTTCCATTGAATGATGCGCCATTCGGAGAGCCGCGTGGTTCTGCGCGAATTGCTGGCCGCTTGGTGCATTTCGAAGTAAGCGCGCAACAGAACGGTTAGGTCCGGTTAGGTCCCGGGCGGCATTTGGGGCAGAGCTGGTTGGCGATCTAGCGACGTGACTTGCTGAGAGCTTTTTGTC
>JAGQPC010000772.1 GCA_020426925.1 Planctomycetales bacterium
GTCGACACTGAGGTTGCCTTCGCCGGTTAGGGTGTTGGGCACGCTGAATGCAGCTCGCGGTTTCATCGACTTCAATCGACTGTCGAAGTTGTCGACGTCGATTTCAAGCGCCTTGCGATCTGCGACTGGAGCGAGCGGTTCCGCTGGTTTACCGGAAAGATCGGCCAAGACTCCCATGACGAATGGAAGTTGGACTTTCTTTTCGGCTCCGTAAACTTCTACGTCGTATTCAATCTGAACACGCGGTGCTCGATTCCGAGCGATGAACTTCTGACTACTTTCAGCCATGGGAAGCTCCTTTCTTTCGGGCACTTGGCCGAGAAACTAAAACACAAATTGTCCCTGACAGTCCATTGATCGACGTAGGTCTGAATGGATTACAAACCACCGTCATCGTCGTCGTAGGAGCTATCGCCACTGTTTCCGCCAATGACTTCCAACTGATGCACTGCATCGGGAGCAAGGTCTTTGACGATTTCGAAAAAGTCTAGGTTGGCCAAACGCTTCGCGCGTTTGAGCAAAAGCGGCAATGGGCTGGATGGCTCATACCGCTTGAAATAGTCGAGTGATTTGTCGATCGCCTTGATGACGTCTTGTCGCGTCGTGATCTCGCCGGACAATCCCTGTTGAACCGCGACGCTTGCACCACCGGTCGATATACCAGCTTCGCCGCCTGCAGTTTGCAGCCCGTCATCCTCAGCGGCCGAACCCGTCGCAACGCCGCGTCGTGTGAGCTGGTCCTCGTAGATGTTCGCGATCTCTTTGAGCACGCTGATCAGCGGTGAAAAACTAATCGCGAAGGAAGCGCCAGCCTTGTCCGTCAGCGTCGATTCAACACTGTTTGCGTACTGAATCGCGTTCGCCACCGACTCGCTGAATTGCTGTAGCTCTTCGACATCGACGTCCTGGAACGCAGCGGAGATCACCGCCATGTCCGGTCCCGAAGACTTCTTGACGTTTTCGTCCGAGTAGTCATCGTCGCTCGAATCGGCTCCATCGCCATCCATCGCGGATCGCACGTCGCTTAAACTGAAACGGCCCACCAATTTCGATGAAACGATGGGCGTCTTTTTTAAAAGTCGAATTGTTGTGTCGCGATCACAAAGCGCGGCGAGCGAGTTCACACGAATCGTCGGATCATTGTCGTCATCAGGATCCAACAGCGGATGAACCGACTCCCATTGTTGGTCCAACAGTCCCGACAAAAGCTGAAGGCCTTCACAAAACGCAGGAATGCCGTCAGTTGCAATCAGGCTTTGACACAGGTAGGTGATGACTCGTAGGTCGCGGGTCCGATCGAGAAGCGACAACGCGTATTTCTTCACGACACGCCAATCGGGCTCTTCAGCTTCGACGATCGTGTCGCCAAATTGTTGTTCGGGCTTACCTTCTGCCGCGCGTTCCAATTCGCCAAACGCCGGATCATATTCCAGATCAGCTCCACACGGTTCGTCGACAGAGATTTCTTGCAGTAGCGATTCGATATCGAGAATTGCTTCAGCTACGGTCATAGCGATGATCGAATTATTTGGCGGGGTTGAGGAGGTGGGATGTACGATGACGAGCCGCATCGCGCACGGTCGTCACAGAGCAACCTTAGGACATGAATTACCGTCGTGAGAAAGAGATTCTGCCGAGATGCTTCAGAAACACTGGCCCGTTAATTCGCGAGAAAACCAATTACGTCAGAAACGTTACATCCGAATTTCACGAACGAACTGGTCAAACGGCTGGCGTGAAAACCACATAAATCGGCTTGCCAACACCGTTGACGTGACGCATGCGAGTTCCATTAATTCGTCGCCTCACGTTGAAGAAAAAGCGGTATCGTGGATCGAAGTAGATTCTTGTTGTCGACCCGAAAAACTTGACCGTTCGGGTTTATCGCGACCAGACATCGATGTCGGTGCTACACATCGACGGCGAGCTGGATGCATGCGAAGTGGTTGCTGGTTGGAAGCTGAAAGTCGCCGACGCGTTTCTCAAAACGTGATTGGTCGATCATTCCGAGCACTCTTTGCTTCTTCTCGTCTTTGTGTGTTTCGCGATCCACTGATGTTTTCGGCTTACATGCCCAGAAATGGAACCGGCAGTAGAAACGCGTGTTGTTCGTACAGGCTCCAGCGTCCGTACCACGAAACGTACTGAGTGAAGAACACGAACCCGACGTAGAACGCGACGACCGGCATTGCAGCCAATCGCGAGCTCCATCGAAAAACTACGTGACGCGGTGTGTCACGACGTTGAGCTCTGGAGATTGCCCAACCGGTGATTAGTCGCGACGGGTACATGAACACGACAAACACTAGACTCGGTAACCACGCTGCTTCGCGAGGTATCAACTCCGCCTTTAGCAAATACAGCGGAAGTGCAAAAAGTAATGTGCAAAAGAGCGCCATCCAAAATGCGACCGGCGCACGGCGAAAATCAGAACGCACTCCGGACAGGCGAAAGAATTCGCTCATGTCGTTGTTGATCGCAAAGCGTGCTTGCACGAACGGCAAGTGCAACACGACAAATGCAGTCGCCAAGCTACCCACAAAACCGATGAGTCCTCCGATTGGCTGAGCGTCAATCGTGCCAATCGCTAACAACGTGACCGGAACAAACAGCCAGACCAACGCTCCAGCGAACCCTCGGATTCCCAGCATGAAAAAATACGGAAGCCGGAGCCCTTCCACAAACTCACACGTTGCATCGCGTGCTTCGGCAACCCAACCACCTCTTTTCAGTTGCTTGATCAACCGAATTGGAGCAGGCCAAAAGAAACTGCGCAATCGACCGCCCCGAAACCAGGCCCACACGATGTGGCCCACAGCTGCCAGCGACGTAAGCACGAACACGCTCCCCATGAATCTCGATTCTTGAGACGGCCCGTTGATAATGATCGACGAGTTTGTCAGCGACGACACGAACCAGACCGGCATCAACGCAAGCGTCGTCCCAAGAACGATCGACCCGACTCGAGCAAATCGATCGATTCCGATGAAACCGTCTCGAATTCGCCCCGTCCTTGCAATGCGACCGCTGGCCTCCAACAGATATCCCAAGCTCAGGAATTGCAGGATCGGAATCGTCGCCAAAACCGCGAGCGAGACGATCATTGAGCAAAACCCGAAAACCCAATTCGTGCTCGCCGCAACAAAATGAAGCACACGAAAGATGATTGAAGTCCGTATTGCCGATGACGAAGGCGGGCTCTCTCCATTGTTCGATTGAGAAAGTAAACCACCATCGCCAACGATTTCCGCATCGCGATAATCAATGGAAGAGATCACTTCGGCGTCTTGGACTTCTTCGTTCACGTTTCGTTGAATCATCTTGTTGGAAGACATTCGCTGATTCCACTTCTGAGTTTAGATTGTGAACGACCGTTTCGACAAACGGAGGGACGCTCCTGCTCCGTTTTCGAACAAATGGCGAACTTCATCACCGGAATAATGAGCCGAGATCGCTTGATTCAGCGGGAAAACTTAGAAATCGCCATCAGCAACCTGATAGTCGGGAGTGCCACCGAAAGATTGCTGCAATAATTTATTGGCTGTTCCGACTAACAGGAATCATCCATTACCTGCGAAAAGTTTCTGAAAACCGATGCCATCATGACAAACGTTCGACGAAATGTATTGTTTGCCTGCTTGTGCTTGTTGGGAATCGGCAGCCTGTGCGCGAACTTCCTGCCTCAACCGAGAATCCGCTTGGATGGCGTGAACTCCGAAGCATGGACAGTGGCAGAATCGTCAGCCGCAGTCGTCAACGCCGCGTTTGAAGCAAGCTGGGAAAATGAGAACATCCAAACCGCTCCCAAAGCAAACAACTTGGCAATCGCGAGACGCATTTCTTTGGCGTTGACGGGAACGTTGCCTTCACTAGAAGAAATCCGCGCGTTCGAAGCAGTTTCTCCCGGCCAGCAAATTCAATGGTGGACCGATCGTTTGTTGCAAGACCGACGATCGAGCGACTATTTGGCTGAGCGATTTGCGAGAGCGTTTGTCGGCACGGAAGACGGACCGTTTTTGGTCTATCGAAGACGTCGCTTCGTTACATGGCTGAGCGATCAGTTTCACGAGAATCAGCGTTACGACAAAATCGTTCGCGAATTGATTGCCGGCAAAGGATTGTGGACCGATTCGCCAGCAGTCAACTTTTTGACCGTAACCAACGACATCAATGGCGACGAGAATCCAGACGAAGAACGTCTCGCCGCTCGCACGACGCGAGCTTTCCTGGGTGTGCGACTCGACTGCGTCCAGTGCCACGATGACAATCTGGACGGGAATTGGCGTCAGCGCGATTTCCATCAACTGGCCGCGTTCTATACAGAATCGCGATCGTCGCTCTTGGGAATCTCGGACAAGAAAGACGCTGAGTACGAATACACCTATTTGAACGAGACAGATTCGGAGGTGGTGGACCCATCGTTTCCGTTTTGTCACGACATTGATGCGGAGTCCGAAACTCGCAGGGAAACTCTGGCCAACTGGGTCACACATCCCGACAACAAAGCATTTTCCCGAGCAATTGTAAATCGAGTGTGGGCGTTGCTGTTTGGTCGCCCGCTTGTTACGCCCATCGACAGCATTCCACTGGAAGGCCCATATCCTGCTGGCCTTGAAGAGCTGGCTGATCAGTTCTGTGCCAGTGCCTGTGATCTCCGCCAACTCATTCGCACGATTGTGGCAACGAATGTGTTTCAAGCCGATAGCCGGGCACCGTTCGACGTCACGAAAAAGCACGAAGAGCATTGGGCCGTGTTTCCGATTACGCGTCTCCGTCCAGAGCAGGTTGCCGGGAGCATTTTGCAAGCCAGCTCCCTGACGACGATCGACGCCGATTCTCACATCATTGTGAAACTTACGCGATTCGACGAACAAGACAAATTCGTAAAACGCTATGGGGACACGGGCGACGACGAGTTTGATGCTCACGGCGGCACGATTCCGCAGCGGCTTTTGATGCTGAACGGAAATTTGGTCAAAGAACGTACCAAAGACGACCTAGTCATGAATGCAACGGCGCGGATCTCGACGCTTACTCGCAGCGACGAACGCGCGATTGAGGCGGCTTACCTGTGCGTGTTGACTCGCCAACCGTCGGCGGCTGAGCTGCATCATTTTGTGAGTCTACTTGCAGACGGTGACCGAGAAAAAGAAATTGAGGACTTGTTTTGGGTGCTGTTTAACTCGGCCGAATTCTCATGGAACCATTGACCGCGGCACAGGTAACTGGTGCAGTGTACAACTTTGGCTAGTTCGCAATTCGCAGGAATACCATGTCTGACCATCAAGCGTGTGGATCGAATGCCCACTTCAACCGACGCACTCTTTTGAAAGCCATCGGTGCGGGCGGCATCAGTTGGCTGACTCCTATCGCCGAATTGTTAGCGACGCCTACCGAAGCAGTTCGGCCAGGACGCGCTCAATCGCTGATCTTGCTGTGGCTGCAAGGCGGCCCGAGCCAACTAGAAACATTCGATCCTCACGCCGATACGAAGATTGCGGCCGGGACGAAGTCAATAAAAACCGCAATCAAGGACGTTTGGTTTGCTGAAGGGATGGAGCAAACTGCGGATATCGCCGATTCGCTCACGATCATTCGAAATGCTGTTAGTCGCGAAGGTGATCATGAGCGAGCCGTCTACAACATCAAAACTGGTTTTCGCCCTGATCCTTCGCTGCGTCATCCCGCTATCGGTTCTGTATTGTGTCATCAACTGGCCAATTCCAATGTCGAAATTCCGCGACACATTTCGATTCTTCCAAGTCAGTGGTCAGCGAGAGGCGGATATCTGGGAAATGAATTTGATGCATTTCGCACAGGTGACCCTCTGCAGCGTCAAGGAGATCTCGACAAACGCGTCAGTGACGAACGTTTTGATCGCCGATTAGATAGCCTGTCGGTGGTCGACACCGCATTTGCGAACGGAAGACTCGGATCGCTGGCAGAGAAGACGTCTCATCGCACAACGATCGATCGTGCGGTTCGGATGATGTCGTCGGAACAACTGCAAGCGTTTGATCTCAAGAGTTTGCCCAAAGCGGAACAAGACGCCTGCGGCGATACTGAGTTTGGCAGAGGCTGTGTTGCGGCGGCTCGATTGGTGGAAGTCGGCGTTCGGTGTGTCGAAGTCACTCTTTCTGGTTGGGACACGCACGCGAACAACCACGACTTTCACACGGCAAAGAAGAAGACTCTGGACCCGGCGATTGCCGGTCTGATTCGATACCTGAAAGCGCGTTCGTTGTTTGAGGAAACGATCGTCGTGGTAGCCGGCGAGTTCGGTCGAACGCCACTCGTGACGCCAGGAACTGGCGGCCGAGAACATTGGCCGCACGGTTTTTCGGTGGTCATGGCGGGCGGCGGACTGCCAGCAGGACACGTGCTCGGCGAAACCGATCCAGACGGCAGCCCCATCAAGTTTTCGGAAGGTACTCCGGTCGAAGACATCCACGCGACAATCTTGCACCGGATGGGAATCGACTATCAACGCGAACTCGAAACACCTGTTGGTCGGCCAGCTAAAATCTGCGAAGGTACGGCAATCAGCGAACTCATTTCGTAGCGAACGCCAGACGGCCGATTGTTAATCGGTTTCGCGAATCAGCTTTCCGTCTGCGCGGTTTCCGTACCGCTGATAGACATCCATACTCACGCTTTGAGGAATGAACCGAACGGAACCGTCGCCGCATGCAAATAGAGCGCCGCCCGGATGCTGGCTTCCGAATCCACCGACGTAAGTGCCATCTGCTACCGCGGCCTCAATGGCAGTTTCTGAATCCGGTGCGATCGACGACCCTTCTGGTTCAGCAGGATCGACGTTTTGCCCTGTGGCAGCTTCCATCGTTTCATCTTCACCGGTAACGTTAGGCCTAGGGCGTCTCGTAACGATCTCAAAACCGATGACGGTGCCGGTGTTTCGCAATGTTGCTCGAGTACCCGAAAGCCAGCCGAGGTCCGTGAAGTGATCTTTGTTTTTTTCTCCCAGAAAGAACGTGTACTTCAGTCCATCTGAAATGTCATCTATCGACGTTCTGCTGTTCAAGTAAAACACACCGTTGTTTGTCGCGTCGATTTGAGCTTCGACGTCGTGATGTACGGCTGCATATGCCGATGCACCAGACTCCCACGTCGCCGACGGACA
Organism: Planctomycetales bacterium; assembly: GCA_020426925.1. GTDB lineage: Bacteria > Planctomycetota > Planctomycetia > Pirellulales > Pirellulaceae > JAGQPC01. Next base: position 7,142 of record JAGQPC010000772.1, read on the forward strand.
CGTAAACTGAGAAAGGCGCCTGCCCATGATGTCCTTGTAGTTGTAAACGCTGACGTTGTTATCGATTTGCTCAAACAGATTCGCTTCGTCCAAGTACGGCAGCACGTCGATCGTCCAGCTGTGATGCATTCCTTCTGGTTTGCTGAAAACTGGAGCCGACGGATCACGAACGCCGGCTGGATAGTGCTCGTGACTAGACTCGTAGCCATGAACCGCCAGTACAAGTGCCGCCAGATTGGAATAGCACTGCGCGCGACGTGACGATTCGCGAGCAGCGTTCACCGCTGGCAGCATCAGCAGCACTAGCATCGAGATAATCCCGATGACAACAAGTAACTCGACAAGCGTAAACGCGTCGCGAGAAAAACGGAAAACGTAGTTGCTCTTCATAGAATTATGTGGAGTAAGTCGCATCTTAGAAATTCAGCCGTTACAGGTTCGATTCTAACGGAACGGACGATTGAAAAGCGACTCGACTTTTTCACGATCTAGCAACGTCAAACGATCACTACTCCCGTTTCTTTACGAAGTCAGCTCCGTTGTCGGGCGGCATCGACTGATGCCACGCAAGCAGCTTCTGCGTCAACCGAGCCACCGTTTCAGCATGATCGCCCGCAACGTTTTTCGTTTCTGCTCGATCAGCGTCCATATCGTACAGTTCCGGTTCGCTTCCGTCGTACTCGCACAGGAACTTCCACTTTCCATCGCGAACAGCCAAGTCCGGCAAGTCGTTGTCGCCATAAAACGCGTCGCGATCGGGCGGCCGCCGAAAGAACATGGGCGCCGACCGAGACCCATCCGATCGTCCCATCAACACATCGGGCAATGCCTCGCCATCGTAGGTAACGCCTTCTGGTTGCTTCACGTTCGCCAGCGTCAATAACGTAGGGACCAAGTCGATTGCCGAGAACACTGAAGTTGTGTTTACGTAGTTATGTCTCTGGAGCAGCGCTGGACTCCACACGACCAGCGACGACCGAACACCTCCTTCGTAAAGTTGCGTTTTGAATCCTCGGAATGGCCCAGCTGCTCCGGCACCAAATTCAGGACCGTTGTCAGAGCACACAAGCACGATCGTGTTCTCACGTAACCGATCATCGCCGCGAATGAACTTAAGTAGCTTTCCCAATTGCCGGTCAGCTTCTTGTAATACGGACAAGTAGAGCTCTCGTTTGTTTTCGCCCCACCTGTCGACAGGCGGCCAGAACGGCGAGTGAACGTCATCAGGCCAGAGGTTGACATAGAACGGCTTGTCTTGCTCGACCGCTTTCTTCATGAATGGTATCGCGGCATCAACAAAACCTTCCGTGATCTTCGAACGCTGCATCCAGCGATAGCCTTCACCCAGTCGTTCTGCGTCAGCCCAAATTCTGCCAGGCTCCTGTTGTCCAGGCTTCAAAGTGAGCGGAAGCAGTTTCGGCCCCATGCCTTCGAAGTTGGTCAGCGATTCGTCAAACCCGTATTCCGAAATGAACGGAGCGTCATTGACATCGCGTTGTCCGCCCATGTGCCATTTGCCGAAGTGGCC
>JAGQPC010000773.1 GCA_020426925.1 Planctomycetales bacterium
GGTCTTTTAATGCGATCGCCGTGATCGATCAACCAGTCGGACTCAGCTGCAGTTGCGGTCGCTGGCAATACGCAACCGATAAGTATCGGGATAAGAACGTTCGTGTGAAATCTGGACAAAACTGGACCTTCCGTCATCCTCTCGTAAATTTTAAGCAACACCGATAACGATTCGACGTGACCTACCATGGCATTCATCGTGCGGCGATGCGAATCAGACTGCCACTACGAAATCGATGGTTGATTAGGCGTCCTCTTCGTCCACTTGTACGCTCGGATCGAATTCTTCCAAAAGTATTTTTCGGCGACGGACCGAGGCTTCTTCGCAAAGTATTGCTTGACGACCCCGAAGACTTCGTCGATCGACGCAACGCCGTCACTGTTGGGCCAGTCACTTCCAAAGATCACTCGATCTTCGCCAAAGACTTGCATCAATGTATCGAGCCTATTTTCGTAAGGCGACAACTCTTTGGAAATCTTTCCGTTGACCGGATGGATCACGGACGAGAGTTTCACGAAGACATTCGGGCGATCGCGGATTTCGTCGAGCAGTTGGTTATACTCGGCAAGCGTTTGCTGAGTTGGTTCCAGGTTTGGAAGATGATCGACAACAATTCGCAGGTCGGGGACGAGATCCGTTGTACGGACAATTGCCTGCAAGAATTTTATGTTTGGGTTCGCCGAATCCAACACTAAATCGGCGTCGGCAAGTCGTTTCAATCCGGATACGAATGTTGGATTGTCGAGTTGCTGCGACAGATCGTAACCCCATAAGTTCCCGTACCGGATGCCTCGAAACAGCGGGTCTTTAGCGAACCGATCCAGGTACTCAACGAACTCAGGTTTCTCTGGCTGGAGATTACCTACTACCCCGACGATCATTTCGTCGGTTTGACAAACTTGCAGTGCCCAGAGGTTATCTTCGACCCACGGGCTTGCTTCAACTTTTATCGCGCCGACGACACCAAGCGGCACAGCTAGTTTTCTGTACCTTGGAGGAAACGATGGTTCCGTCGGGACGCCCGGCGGTCCAGTGTATGGCGCACCCTGAGGTCGATTTGGATCGAAGAAATGAATGTGCGAGTCAATGATTGGAATCGCCGATTCGTCTTGCGCGGACGCATCGGCGGAACATAACGCAGCGGCTGTTCCAGCAACAACACAGCTCGACACAAACTCTCTTCGAGATGGTTCGTAGACGCGATCGTTTCTCTGCGTGCAATCTATTTGCTTTCGTGTCATGAATTTGTGTCCTATGTCGTAGAAACCGAATTCGATCAGATCGTCAGCATATGCGTATCTGAACCCACCGTCCACGCGTCCAGCAGCCATCCGCGCGTGTTTCCCGTCGGCCGAAGCGTACTTTGCCCTTACGTTGTGCACGATGTGCGTCCTCCGACGATAACCCTGCTCCTGTCGATTAGTCCGCGCAATCCATTGTAATACGCGCAATCAAATGTGACCTACACTTTCTAACTAAGTTGAAAACAAGGAGCACTGATGGGCGCAACATCCGTGGAAACGCAACTCTCTTCCGATTTCATGCAATTGGAATCTCGCATCGCTGCGTTAGAAGAACAGGTCGCCAACGCGCCGGACCCAAATCGCCTGAATCTAGTCGTATTCAGTGGAGAGCGTGACAAGCTGCTGGCTGCATTCAACATGGCGACGGCCGCTGCCGCTTGTGGGTGTGAAACAACATTATTCTTCACTTTTTGGGCGGCTCCTGTTCTACGAGATGCCAATGCGCCGGCCAAAAAGAAGTCCATCATCGAGCGAATGTTCGGATGGATGCTGCCATTAGGGGTCTCTGAAACGTCGTTGTCCAAGATGGAATTCGCCGGGATTGGTCGCAAGATGATGACCAACGAAATGAAAAAGAAAGGAATCGCGGATATCGACGAGCTTCTGGAGCTAGCGCGAGAACTTGGTGTCAAGATCCTGGTGTGCGATGTATCCATGAAGTTGATGGGAATCCACCCGGACGAACTGATTGACTATCCGGGACTCGACTTCTGTGGCGCTGCGACATTTCTCGAACTGTCGAGTCGCGCGAACACGACAATGTTTATTTAGCCCATTCATTCAGCCCGCCCTTTTCTGCTTAGTGATACTCCGATGCCTCCGGTCTCACAACTTAACCAGCCTGTACCCGATGATGCTCGGTTCAGCCATCTGCACGCACTCATCGACACGCTGCAGTCAGACGTCGAAGCTGTTTTCTCTATTGCCCACGACGTGGATTCCGACGAACGCCTTGCGGCCATGGTGGCTCAGCTCAAAGGTTTGAGCAAAGAATTCGTCGCGATGGAGCAAGTGGTTACGGACGCCACAAGTCGGGCGCAAGGTCTTGCTCTTGCTCAAGCTGAAGCGCTAGTGCACTCGGCGGAAATTATCCATGAGCTAGAGGAAACAAAACAGCAGCTAGCTGAAGCACAAGCGAAGGCAGAATCAGCCGCTTCTCAAACACAGGCTCTCTCTGACACAATTTTCGAACATTCGTACGACGCGATCATCGTGATCCAAAACGAGATCTGCGTTGCCTGCAACGAAAACGCACTGTCGTTGTTCGAGGTTGATCGAGCGCAGATTGTCGGGCAACAAATCGGCGAAGTACTGAGTCGTATTGAAGGCGATGAGAGCGGCACGCAATCGGAGATTCAAGGCAAACTGGAATCTGACGGACACCTCCAGATTGTCGTAGATCGGCACACTCGCAGCGGGCAAAATCGAATCTACGAGCTGACTATCACATCGTTTCAGGCAAATGGCGAATCTCACGTGTTGATCGTCGGGCGAGACGTCACGGTAAAAAAACAGTTCGAACATGAATTGAGACAAAGCCGTGACTTTTTGACGAATACAATCAATGCCGTTCCGGACCAATTGTGCGTTAAGTCTTCCGACAACCGAATCGTCTTGGTGAACGACGCGTTTTGCCAATTGCATGGTACCGATCGAGACGCCGTGCTGGGCAATCACGAACACGACATCTCTATTGCTGAATGGAGCGATGAGCCCGGAACGCTTGAGCGAAACGTGCTAATCTCGGGTGAAAGCCAAGATGCCGAGCACGAGCTGTGTCATCCAGATCTCGGAAAACGAGTCTTCTCCTTCCGCCGCTCGTCCTACGTTGACGCTGTGTCGAATGAGCAGTATTTAGTCGCGCTTTCCAGGGATGTTACTGAAGAAAAAGAACGGGAACATCGATTGATGCTATTGGCGAGCATCTTCGACAACGCGCAGGAAGCTGTGGCCATTCTCGATACGAAGGGACGGTTGCGCGAAGCGAACCATGCATTCCAAAGTATCGCTGAGCAGCTGCAACCGGATGGTCAGACAGAAATCGAATCGGTCTTGCCGTGGAGCGAAGACGAGTACTCCGAGGTACTTTCGACCGTTCGCTGTGGAACGCACTGGGTAGGTGAGATCACTGTGAACCACGATGACCGGACTCGAACGTTCTGGGCCTCATTCAGTCCGGCTCACGATCGAAATGGAGTGCTGCAAAACATCATTGCGATATTTTCCGATGTCACAAAAATCACTGACGCGCAGCAAAAACTACATCAACAAGCGTTGCACGACAACGTAACGGGATTGCCAAATCGAAGGTTCTTCCGCGAACGCCTGATGGAAATGATCGAAAACGCAAAATCGGAAGATAGGTTTGGCGTCTGCTTCTTCGATCTGGATGACTTTAAGCATGTCAATGATTCGCTCGGTCACGAGATCGGAGATCAGCTATTGATCGAAGTGGCTCAGAGACTCGCCATCAGTCTGGACAATGATTGTTTTGTCGCACGGTTCGGTGGCGACGAGTTTGCGGCTCTGATTCCCGATCTTGATAGTGAAGGCAAACGAATTCGAGAAGTTTCCGAATCGATTCTGTCCGCGATACGTAGGTCCTTTCACATTTCAGAGAACCAAGTGTTCGTGGGTGTGAGTATCGGGACAACGGTGTTCCCGACGGATGCAGTTCACGCGGACGCGTTAATGAAGAACGCCGATCTGGCAATGTACGCAGCCAAGGACCAGGGCAAGAACAAGATCTTCAAGTTCTCTGAAAACATGAAGACAGAAGCAGAATCTCGGCACAAGATCCAAAGCGACATGCGCCAGGGCTTGGAGTACGAAGAGTTTAGAATTCACTATCAGCCGCTCGTCTCGCTCAGCCAGATGAAAGTCGTGGGGTGCGAAGCTTTATTGCGCTGGACACGTGCCGACGGAACCATCTTGCCTCCGTCGGCTTACCTTCAAATAGCCGAACAAACGGGGCTCATCTGTCCGATCACCAATCACGTATTTCGCACAGCGTGTTTACAGCTGAAGGCATGGGAAGGAACGCCGTTCGAGGACCATGTTATCTCGATCAACGGTTCGCCGTCCCAGATTCGTCACCGCCAGTTCATTGCGGAACTCGACAAAATCCTGCAGATAACGAAAGCAGATCCAGCGAGGCTCGAGTTCGAAATTACCGAAAACGCAATCATGGATGACCTTTCCGCTTCGATTAGACAGATGGAAGCGTTACAAGAAATGGGAATCGCAATCGCGATCGATGATTTCGGGACAGGCTATTCGTCGTTAAGCTATCTCAAAACGTTTCCCGTTTCGACGCTGAAGATCGATGGATCGTTCATTCGAGATATCCCGTACGACAGAAAGTCCACGGCCGTAGTTCGTTCCATCATGTCACTAGCTGAGGGGCTAGACCTCCGCGTCGTCGCCGAATGCGTGGAAACCGAACCGCAACTAGATTTCTTAACTCAATGCGGGTGTGACGTTATTCAAGGGTACTACTTTTGCCGTCCACTGCCTGTCGCTGAGTACGAGGACTGGAACTCGAACGCTGACTCATTAGGGTTAGCAGTACCGACTGCCGCGGATTCATGTGGGCTTCACATCTAGCAACTAGAACGTGAAGCAGTTACCGCCGTCGGCAAGTTCTAGCACGGTAGTGAATCCCGCGATCTCAACACCCGGAAGAATAATGTTCTTGGGTGCATTATCCGGTGATCCGATTCCGCATGTCTTGTGGCAAGTTGAACACAACATGATGTTGCCGTCACATGCTTGATATTCTCGAATCAGTTCGTCTAGTGGAGGAAAGCCTTGCGCCTTGATCCCCTCGCCGCTTCCCTGATATCCCCACACAGCGCCGTCGCTGGTAAGAAATACGGTGGTATCCATCCCCAGTGAAATTGCAGACAGAGCGCACGAGAACGCCAAACTCGCTTTCTTTCCGTTGTCCGATTTCCCTTCGGTAATCATGACAACGACAGATTTGGATTGGGACATTAGATGATGCTTCCCTTTTCCACCGGGCAATTGACGGAAAATCTATGTAATTTGAATGATTGCCTTTTTGATTTCGCCATCGTCGAATGACATCAGCTCGTTGCCAGTTCGGCGTGACCACGCTTCCACATCGAGCTTAAATGCCAAGTCCGTCGCTAACACTTCAAGCGTCTGGCCACTTTCCATCGATTTAACCTTTTTGGTAATCTCGACAATCGGCATCGGGCAGCTCATGCCCTGGCAATCTAATGTTTCAGATGTCATATGGTTCCTCCGTTTCTCCACCACCGGCGGTTGATTGCTAAAACCTTTTTCTCAGGCCAACTGACAACGTGTAAGTCGCCAACCGAGATGTCGCCGCAGTATTAGGGATGGCGTTCGGCCCGTACCACGGACCACTGATTTGGTTTGCAAATCCGTGGTGAAAAGCTGTGTCGAAGTCCCAGCCTCCCTTCATCGCAAGCGTAAAGCCTGCGCTCAAGTGGTGCTGGATGATTCCAGGAGCCGTCGCATTGAAAAAAGCGACGCTGCTGGAAATGGGATTCTCGTTAAACATGTACCCGCATCTCAGAGCCAGTCTGGGAGACCATTGATACTGAACTCCCGTGGAAACGACCCAAATGCTGTTCCAGCCGAATCCACGAACGGCCCCGCTTGGCCAAAATCCCCACGCGTTGAATCCATCGGTGTTCTTATAGTCGACGTATTTCACATCCGTGGCAAGCGACCATCTATTTGACCCTTGCCAGCCAAGCCCAACGCCGAATATCGCTGGGTAGTCCATGTTGAATTGAAACCAACGCGGGCTCCCCAATTGGTCGTAGGAATTGAACTTAAACTCTTGGAACCACTGAGGACTTTTGTACAACACGCCAAGACTAAGCCCTGAACAATGCTGATACATCATTCCCGCTTGAAAGCCTAAACCCCACGCGACGTCGGCGTGCGTGGCTGGAGCGTACGTGCTATCTGGATTTGGTATCGCCGCCGCAAAAGGGTCCATGGCCAATGTTGCCCAATTGACCGTCGGTGCTAAGCCGACCGAAAATGAATCAGAAACCTTCACCGACACCGTTGGCGCGAATTGCATCAGTTGGAATTGGGAATAGATAGGTCCAAATCCCATTCCTCCCTGAGCTGGTTGAGGCGTCAGAATCGGGTTCGACGGATCTCCAGGATAATTGACTCCAAATCCGCCGATCGCGAACCCACCCAAGCCAAACGTCACTGGGCCTTCCGGGCTATGGCAGACAAATCCCATCGTAGGAATAGGATTGATATCGTTGTCACTCTTAGTCCGGCCGCTCAACGCCATCGGCGGTGCGCCGGGGCCAAAGGCGTCCTGCTGCACTTGAGACGAAAGGTCTACTTCGGACCCAAACGCAGCGAAACCAAACCCGATTTCAGAGCGATTCAGCCAAGAGATACTTGCGGGATTCCAGTGCAGCGCGCTGGTCGCATCCAAAGGCAGAGCGATGCCGGCTCCCGCCATACTTTGGTTCACAGGCCCAACGGCATCCAGAATGTGCCCCATCTGCGCGACAACTACGTTGCACAACACAACCATGCACAATAACCAAGTTGTAGCGATGGTTCGAATTATTCGCAGCATGTCCATGCTTCGGCCCCAGAGAACGTGTCAAGAAGTCGTATCGGCCTTTGCTATGAATGTTTGAAGCGATTTCAAACTAGCCCATCTGAACGTCACAACTGGGTTATCGCGAACTAGGCGCAATTCTGCCGAATGATGGGGCTGAGGTCGAGATACCAGTGAATTCAGTAACGATTAACTGTCGCGAGGCAGTCAACT
>JAGQPC010000774.1 GCA_020426925.1 Planctomycetales bacterium
TGTCGTACCAACCATGCTCGCCCAAATAGAATCCTTGATCGGACGAATAAATAACGATCGTGTTGTCGGCGAGATCGTTGTCATCGAGATACTTCAGGACTCGACCGATGTTCTCATCGACGGCCGTGATGCACTTCAAATAATCTTTGATATAGCGTTGGTACTTCCACTGAACGATCTGTTTGTCGGTCAGCTCGCCAGCTTTCATCTTGGCAAGAAAAGCTTGATTCTCCGGTTCGTAATGAGCATCCCAAGCGGCCTTTTGCTTTTCGTTCATGCGGTCGTATTCGCCATTTTTGGCTTGCGACGCAAAGTAATCAGGATATTGGTTCTCGCCATGAAACTTCATGTCGTGCCCCCAATGAAAGTGCCTCGCAACCGTCATTTCGTTTTCTTGCAGCAGCTGTGTACGGCCCGAATAGTCGTCGAACAGAGTCGCGGGTTCGGGAACGTCTTCCTGGAATGTGTCATGATGACGTTCGGCCGGAGCCCAATTGCGATGCGGAGCTTTGTGCTGACACATCAGCAAGAAAGGTTTGGATTTGTCTCGCTTGTCGAGCCAGTTGATCGAGAAATCAGTAATCAGATCGGTGCAATATCCTTCGTAGCGTTTCTTGCTGCCATCCATCTGAATGAAGTCGGGGTTGTAGTAGCTTCCCTGGCCGGGCAGCACTTCCCAGTAATCGAACCCAACTGGATCGGTTCCCAAGTGCCACTTACCGATCATCGCCGTTTGATAACCGGCTTGCTGCAGGAGCGGTGGAAACGTCGTCTGGTGCCCGTCGAAGCGATTTCCGTTTCGCAGAAATCCGTTCACGTGGCTGTGCTTTCCAGTCAGGATACAAGCACGAGACGGCCCACAAATCGAGTTGGCACAAAACGAGTTCGTAAACACTGCGCCTTCACGAGCGATCCGATCGATGTTCGGCGTTTCGTTGATCGTCGAACCGTACGCTCCAATCGCCTGTAGCGCGTGATCGTCCGAAAAGATAAACACAATGTTGGGGCGATCTGCTCCAAACGATTGGACAGCAAACAAGATCACAAACAGAGCCGACAAGAAAGACCGCTCACGGAAGTTGGACTTAAACATGGTTTTCACAATTTCTTGGTTGGGCAACGACATAATCCGTTGGAGTCCACGCTTCAGCGTGCCTTTTGCTGATTCCTACCAAACAGCCTCAAGGCGCCTAAAGGCTGGACTCCAACCAGCTTGCGAAATATGTCCCATCAAAAGTCGCACCGTAGATCGTCGTTAAAACGTGTTTTCAAGTGAATAGCGTAGCAGATTTACTGGCGCGACTGCGACCACCTGAATGCGTTTGTGCACAAGGCTTCAGCGACTTTTCAGGAAAACGTGCGCTGCAAATCCAGCGACCATTCCAGATGGCCCGATTACAATTGGATTGGAGCAAAACCCACATGCACGACGCGGAAATCAATTGGTCACACAGGGGCTGTCGTATGAGTTATCTTCTAAAGTGGTCCTCGCGCAAGTGCACTGAACGAGTCTTGTGTGCGCTTGCAGCGTTTATCGCGGCGATCGCTTTTGCCAACGTCGGCTATTGCCTGGAAGGATTTATCGAAACGTTCAGTGGCGAAGGGCCGTTCGAGAACGAAAGACTTGTTGACCCGATTGGTTTCGAAAATCCTGGTTGGTACGTCCGAACCGATTCATTTTTCCAAGATGGTCGGCTCTGGATGAACAATGATCGCTTGTTGCGAGAATTGTCAACCGTTGGTACGGGTGGCTTCAGGTCATACGCGGAGATTCGCAATTTAAATTTGCGTTCTCCGATGCCTGTCTCTGGCCCTGCCGTATCGCAGTCTATTAGGTCAGCTACCGAACGAAGTGAAGCGATTAGTTGGAGCATCAACTACAGCGATAATCAGTTTGTGCGAATCGGAGTGACTTACGGTGAAACGGTCGTGGTTAATGCTCACCTTGAAAACAGTCGAGTTTTCGAAAATGCAGACCTAGGACTTTTAATTGACTACGATGATGTGGCAAAGCAAGTAACGTTTGGTTTTGACTGGGAGCTAGACGATGACATGCCTCCGACGTTGCTCGGTCCATATTCATACGATGCACAGTTTACGACGCCTATTCGAGCTCATCTAGCATTTATTCGGAACGAAATTACCGCTAACGCTGCTAGTGGCCAGATCGATTATTGGTCCTTGGAACGTATCTGCGGTGACTTGGACCGAAATGGATCTGTCGATGTCGCTGACATCGACCTGTTGACTGAGGTCACTCATGCAGGTGAGTTCAACGGGCAGTTTGACCTGATTCCTGACGGTAAGCTCGACGAGTTTGACCGAAACGATTGGGTTCACGGTTGCGCGAACACGTACTTTGGAGACGCAAATGTTGATGGTGATTTCAACAGCCGTGATTTGGTAACTGTGTTTCAAGCAGCCGAATACGAAGATGCGATAGGCATGAACTCGACGTGGGCAGAAGGCGACTGGAATGGAGACGGTGATTTCACTTCGCGCGACCTTGTGCTCGCATTCCAGGATGGTGGCTACGAGCTTGGCTCGCATCAAACGGCAAGCACAGTTGTTCCGGAGCCGAGCGCCTCCGCAATTCTCTTGGGCTTAGTGACTGCGTGCGGAACAATGGCGATGCGTCGCGTTTAACTGGCCGCGATTTCTCCCCAGTCGACGATGAATTCGGTCTTGCACTGTCGGCAGCGGACTTTTCGTCCGAGCATTTCGGCTTTCGCGTTCACGGTTTTTCCGCAGCCTGAACAGGTTACCGAAATTCGAAGCGTGTCGATTCCTCCGTAAATCGATTCAGGTACGGCCAGCTGGACGTCGGCGGCGTCTAGATGAGTCAGCAGTTTCTTCGTGACCGGAGTGATGCCGGCGATTCGATTGGACAAGCGACGAATCGATTCTTCGAAGGCATTGCGCACCAGCCGTCCGTTTCCGAAATGCTCGTCGCGTTTGGCATGCAGCCAGTCGAATCCGACGAGCAACTTTGCTCGGGCATCGGCTGGAAGGTGGTAGTGATTCGCCTTGCAAAGTCTTTCAAAAATGCGACCTAGGTCCGTCGCAGAATAATCATCGAATTCGAGCGTTCGACTGAAACGAGAACATAGTCCGGGATTTGCCTTCAGCAATTCTTCCATCGGCTTCGGATAGCCGGCAAGGATCACGACCAAACGATCTCGATCGTCCTCCATTCGCTTCAGCAGCGTCTGCAGTGCTTCTTGGCCGTACGCATCTTCGCCGGTGTCGGAAACGAGTGAATATGCTTCGTCGATGAAGAGAACGCCGTCCAATGCTTCGTCGATCGTTTTGTTTGTCTTGGGGCCAGTCTGACCTGCGTACTCGGCAACAAGCCCCGATCGATCGGTTTCAACAACATGTCCGCTCTTCACAATTCCCATCGCGCCAAACAGATTGGCAACGATGCGGGCAACGGTCGTTTTTCCAGTTCCAGGATTTCCGGCGAAGACCATGTGCAGGCTGACATCCGTGCGCGGCAGGTTGGCCGCTTCACGCTGTTTTTGCAATTGCAGGAAATTAGTGAGCGTCCTAACTTCGTCTTTGACTTGGCCTAGCCCGATGAGTCCATCGAGTTGACGCATCGCTTCGGCCAATCGCTCTTCGGGCGATACTTCAGGTTCGATGCCTTCGTGCTGATCGGCCAGCTCACAGTCCGCGCGAACTTGAGCGGCTTCTTGTTGCACATGCGTCGACGCGGGACGCGCAGACACCGTTTGATCGGCGGGTTTGCGTTTCGCGTTGTCAGCTTTCGGCTTGCCGACGTTTGAAGCCTGCTGTGAAATGCTTGCCAGCTGCTTATCGAGCTCCGCTTGGATTTCGCGAAGTGCGGCTTCTTCCGTTGGGTCTAACCGCCCATCCGCTTTGGCGATCAAGTTGGCCAATCGAATGACGACAGTTTCAAGCTCACCAAAGTGGTCACGCAACGGTTCGAATTCGACGAACGGACGCGTCAGCCCAAACCACTTCAGCCGTCGTGCTTTTTGGCTCAGCCCGTGCATTGCCTGCTCGAGCGCATCATCTTTTAGTTGGCGGTTCCAGACATGCAGAAATAGCAATGCCGCAAGCTCTTGCTCAGCGATTTCCCAAGTGTCGTCTGCCAACGCGATTGAACAATAAATCTTGATTAGCAGGCCACGATGGAGGTCGTCCATCCATTCGAGGAACTCGCGTCGCGATTTATTGACAAGGTGCGGGTAGTTCGCCACGCATTCCCGACCGCAAGTCAGATAGAGCTGGCGGCATTCGACCATCGACTGCTGAAATTCGGCCGCGATTTCTTGCGAAAGCTGACTCGACATAGGAAGCTCGGTAGATGGCGAAAGGCGGGCGTTCTCGCTGCATCCTACCGGACGACGAATCTCGATTTCAATCGTGCGGGCTTACAGATTAAGCATAAAAAAAGCCCAACACGTAATCGTATGGGCCATCTGCAAAAGGGTGACCGACGGGGATCGAACCCGCGACGTCCAGAGCCACAATCTGGTGCTCTACCAACTGAGCTAC
>JAGQPC010000775.1 GCA_020426925.1 Planctomycetales bacterium
TGTCAGAACGAGCGCAGCCAGCACAAGAATCGAGCGTCTGCGTGGAAAATGTTGCGTTCACGGTTGGCTCGGATCGAAGAAGAAAAAATGGAGGCCGAACAGGCACAGAAGTACAAAGACCAGGCCAAGGTCGGATTTGGCTCGCAGATTAGGAATTATTTTTTGCACCCGGATCAACGCGTCAAGGACAGTCGAACGGGATATTCGGTCGGCAACTTTCAAAGCGTGTTAGATGGCAATATTGACGAATTCTTGGAAGCGTATTTGAAATGGCGTGTCAAATCGCCAGCGTAATTAACTGATGACGACAGAGGCGAAAACTCAATCAATCAAGTGCCAGAATCAGCTGCTTCAAGTACGCTTTGGTTGGCACGGTGACCGTTACAAGCATTGCGTTGAAGCTCGGTATTCACGTGATTCGGACTGGCAAGTCATTGCTGAATCAATCGAAGGTTCCGACCGGGAAATATGGCCTTCGAGTCCGCCATTTCAGCAGGTTGAAAGTCACATTGGTGGGACTGGGCGCAGTTGTCTGTTGGCCGTCGGACTTGCGGGCGGCAGCCATTGGTCGGCTTCGATCGAAGAAATCGTGGACGAACCGGAGGCGGGAATCGCGAGAATCCGGTTCGATGTCGCTTGTCGAATTAAAGCAGGTGGCGGGTCTCTTGGAAGCACGTACCGCAGCGATCGAATGGAGAGGTCCGTAACTGATCCTGCTATCGTCCAGCTTTCCGATCAGATTCAAGTGCGATTGGAGGCGGCGGAGGAATCGAGAAGCTCTGTGTTAGACGGGATATTCTCTGTGAGCCCGCTGTCCATTCCCGATGGCGGTCCCGCAACGGCTCGTTGGCAATACGATTTTGTTGTCGAAGGTGTTTGAGGTCGGCCAGATTCTGTAGTTTCGCATCCAATTTTGCGGCAATGCCCAGCCTTGTCACAATGGCTTCAATTCGAGACACTTTAGGGCTTGTTAGCTCGATAACTTGATATTTCGTCGGAGCACGCCAGGCGATGGTTTTCGATCAGATCGAACAGCTGAAGCAAGAGTACACGGATAAATACGTCATCGTTGACGAGAGTCGGCCAGAGCTGCGTCGCTTTCAGGGAATGACTGGGACCGTTCGGACTGTCAACATGAATGGTAGAGCATTGGTCGAATTCGATGCGAATCTGAATGTCGGCTGGTACGACATCGATATCGATTTTTTAAAGATTATCGACGAGCCTCTCAAAAAGCCGGAAAAGCCAAAGGCTGCTGCGAAGCCCAAGCCGCCCGCAAAGAAGGAAGGCAAGCCTGCTGCGAAAGCCGGTGCCTCAGCTGCCGACATTTTGGCCGCGGCGCGTGGTGGTGGCGCTGCTGCTCCCAAAAAAGAAAAGAAAGCGATGAGTCCCGCCGACATCCTCGCTGCGGCTCGTGGCGGAGGAGCCGCCGCACCGGCGGAAAAGCCTGCAGGGAAACCAGCTGTCGCAAAAGCGGATCCTAAGACAATGAGTGCTGCGGATATTCTCGCGGCTGCTCGAGGCGGATCTACTCCAGCTGCCGAGAAATCAGAGCCTGTCGCTGACGCTGAACCAGAAGCAGCACCTGCCCCGGAAGCGACAGAGGAAACTGCTCTGGCCAAAGAGGCTAAGGCTGCACCTGCTGGCGAACTGCCTACCGCTGTCGAAGATATTCTTGCGTTTTGTCGACAGCGAGATGGTTCGTAGGACTATTTCGGATCGCGAAAGGACCCAATGAACGCAAACCGCGTCGCTGCTACGTTGTTATCCGCGGTGCTGCTGAGTTTGTTAGTTTGGTCTTTCGCTGCAAATGTCGGGGACTTCCGCGCTCGAATCATGCTCGGCGTTGGCGTTTTGCTCGGTGCCCTCTACGCAACATACGGTCGACTTCCAGATTGGATCGTCAACCTAAGTGACGGCTCGATCACCGATGACGATGATCCGGCGAATATCTCTCCTCGCGTCTACCTGCCAATTCTACTTGGTGTGATTGCTCTCGCAGTGATCGCAGTCGTCGTGGCCGTAGTACGCAAGTGATTCTGCAATTCTGCAACTGCTCGTGGCCAGTGGCTCGGACTCACGTTTGACGTTGCCTTTTTCGATTTTTTTCACGTCAATTATCGAATTCAATCGTGATGACGAACGAATAATGACATAGGTAAAAAGGGCATTGAATGAAATGAGAATCGATTGCCCGTCGATAGTCTGTGGAATGACGCAACGCGATCGTTTCGGGTGAACCCGATGTTGCGAGGAGTGTCATTTTTGTATTGCCACCGGTTGCGGGAAGTGACGAAACTGGAGGCGACCGTCGGGATCGACGGCGGCCCCCGATTTCGATTCCGCTCTTCGCAGGAGATGATTCCGATGGTCGACTACAAAGTGACCCAACTCGACAGCGATTTTGATTTTGACAGCATTCGATACTGGGACGTCGTCATTATTGGCGCAGGTCCGGGCGGGTTGGCCGCAAGCCTGACGACGGCTCACCGAGGCCTAACGACGCTCGTGATCGAGGCCAAGGAAACGCCTGGTGGTCAGCCCGAGTTTCTGTATGCCGATAAAAAAATTGTCGATATTCCCGGTTTTCCGGACGGAATCACTGGACATGAGCTGTCACAGCGAACGTACCGCCAAGCTGTCAACGCAGTCGTTCAGTTTCGCTTCAATGAAGAACTGGTCACGGTCGAAGATACGGATGAGACCGAAAACGACGACCAGCTAAAACGCGTCGTCACATCTCGTGGCAACTATCTCTGCCGCAAAGTTATTATCGCATTTGGGCTTTTGCATTTTCCTCGAAAGCTCCCGGTTTTGGATCACGTTGACTCTGACAGAATCCACTACAAGGTCCCCAAGATCAGTGACTACGAAGGACAACGAGTCGTAATTGTTGGAGGCGGAGATTCTGCGTTAGATGCGGCAGTCATGGCACTGCAGCGACGAGCAGACGTCAATCTTCTAGTGCGGAAAGATGTAATCGCGGGAAAGGCAGATACTTTACGACGCATCAACGAACTTGGTGGACGAGTTCATATGTCGACAGAGATTGCTCAAGCGGGACTATCCGGAGACCAAATATCGCTGCAGCTAACGGACGATGAAAATATCTTGGCGGATCACGTGATTGTGCAGATCGGGTTTCTTTCGGCCAAGGATACTTTCGAGAAACTCAATCTTCGGCTTAACAGCGACGGCAGCATCGCGATCGATCCGTATTTTGAAACGAGTCGACGAGGGATCTTTGCGGTAGGTGATGTGCATGGCGACATCAAACTCATTACCGTGGCGTGGGCAGAAGGTATCCAAGCTGCGATTCACGCGTTCAAAGAAATTACAAGTCCTTACTGGCTGAACGAAAAGAGACTGCTTGATCTCAAGATCTCTCTAATCGGTGAAAAACTGGCCGACGCGGCAACTCGCAAAAAGAGCTAGGTCGCGACCAGGTATCGACGATTGTTTTTTGCACCGATGTCAATTGTGCGACGAATGACACTGCGTAGCGTGCGCCGCTTATCAGCATTACACGTGATTGCTTCGTGCTGTTACTGTTTCTGAACCATGCTGTCGATTGCCTGGCGTCAATCTATTGCGTGCAATGGGCATAGTTTGCACAATCGTCGCGAGGAATGAATGGAATTCAGACAGGTCTTTTCTGAATCGGGCACCATCGCAGTTGCTGTTCGGTGAATTCCTTCGAGTTGGACAAAACTCGAAGCCGATTCAAAGCTGTCTTGCAAGTCGCCGTCGAAGGAGATGATTGATGCGACCTGACAAAGCGAATGGAAAATCGCAACTAGGTAGAGGCTTCGATTTTACTGCTCATATGCGAACGATAGTGACCGACATGGTGTCACGGTTGCCTGAGCTAGCTCACATCAATCTTGACAGCGTCGCGTTTGCCTTCGCGCAGGCTCGGAAAAAAACGCACTATGGCATTCACGCGTCGCTCACACCAATGCGATTCAAGAATGGAGCACGGACAACCGTCAAACGCGGCGCTGAATACATGTGCCAGCAGCTGCTCGATTCAGACGGCAAAGAAATGCTCTACATCCTGACGTTCTACCTTCCTCGATTCATGGACGTCATTTTCGACGAAAAGCTCGTCACGATTCTGCACGAGCTGTGGCACATCAGCCCCGACTTCAACGGCGACATTCGTCGCCACCCGGGCCGATGTTATGCGCATACGCAATCGCAAAAAGAATACGACAAAGAAATGAAAGTCCTGGCCGACAGATGGTTGACGCGCGATCCGCCTGAAGAAATCTATTCATTTCTCCGCTACGACTTTCAGCAGCTGCAACGCGAGCACGGACAGGTCTGGGGCACCAAAATCCCGCACCCGAAAATGATTCGAATTTCGAA
>JAGQPC010000776.1 GCA_020426925.1 Planctomycetales bacterium
TCGGTTATATAAACGTCGCCGGTTGACGTCTCCTTTAGCAGTTTGCCCGTGGAGTAATCCCAAAGTCGAAGCGTCTGCTTTGGATGGTGACCGCCCGATACGAGCCGGTTGCCATCACGAAAAAAAGCCAACCGCCCCGTAAATCCGTGCCCGTCCAAGGACTTTGTGTGTTCCTTTTCGAGCGGCCAGTTCTTGAGCATTCCGTCAGACGCTACCGAATAGATGGATGACCCGTCCCGTGCGAATGACAGGTCCATGATGGTCCGCGAGTGTGCTCGATAACGATTCGACAGAGTAGATTCCACAAAAGTCCCGTCTTCTTGCATGACGTCGAACAACCGAATTTCGCCATCTCCATGTCCGGTCGTCAGGAAATCCCCGTCTGGTGAAAATGCCAGCGCCGCTGTCCTGAAAGTCGCCGTCGTGACTGTTTCCAATCGTTTGCCCGTTGCCGCGTGATACATCGACACGACGCTTTGACAGCCATTCGATTTTGCAGGGCCGCACGAAACTGCCAAGACGTCAGGCAGTTTCGGATGCACAGCAATTCGCTGAACGATCGGTCCTTCCACTTCCAGAGGCGACAATGGTTCAAATTTCGGGACTGCCCAACGATGAACAAAAGATGTCGCGTCAGCCGCAAACAACACTTCGCCGTCAGAAGAAAAACCAACGTCGAATACTCGTCCCTTTATTCCAGCGAGCGACCGTTCTGCCATGATTTCACCAGCCGAACGCTGCAGCCGACGGGCATCAAACAGATCGATCTCCACCTCATCCTCTGTCGGATGGTCAAGCGAAGCAATCGAACTAGCATAGCCAACGGCCAACCGACTGCCATCAGGAGAAAAACAAGCTGCAGAAATAACACCTTTTTCCGTGGTCCACGAGAGCTTTTGTGAGAATCCGGAATCTTCCCCCACGAAAAAGAGGCTCGCAAATTCCTCGCCACCAACGAACAAATGCCTGCCGTCCGGCGAGAAGCATAGAGCCAAGACGATCGCCTGGCCGCCTGGGTTTAACTTGAAACGACGTAGTTCGCGATGATCCTGTTGATTGTAGATGCGAACTCCGCCAAACCAGTTGGCGCACGCGACATGTTTTCCATCAGGACTGATTGCAACACGCATCAGGTCGATCGAATGCTTCGCAATCGCTTGCCGTGACTGCCGATCGGCCTTTGCTGATAAATGAAACCACTCAAAGTTTCTCAGAGATATCGACTGCCGGTCCAGAAAATCGCGGGCGAGCTGGAACTCACCTTCAGAAATTGCCGTCGCAGCATCGCGAACTTGTGAGTCATAAAGCTGGAGTTTCAGCTGGCTTGCCGTTTGTCGTTCCGATTCGACCAATTCGGTTTCATGCGCGAGCAGCGTTGATAGCCTCAGTGCAGCAATGGGGCCTCCGATGGAAAGGACCAACATCAAACAAACCGCAAGCAAAGTCACGGTTGCCAAGCGACTGTTGCGCCTGGCCCATCGGCGAAGCACTGTGATGGTCGAAGCGCGTCGGGCGAGAATCGGCCGATGATCGAGGAATCGCTGCAAATCGATCGCCAAGTCGCCCGCCGTTTGATAACGGTCGTTCGGCGACTTGCTTACGCACTTGTGCACAATCGTTTCGATGTCTTGGGGAATTCTGGCGTCGACTTGGCGAAGTCGAGGAGCACTGGTCTGGCAGATTCGCTCTATCAGATCGGCGCGGTTTTCTCCCGCAACCACGGGGTGACCGCACAGCAACTCGTAGAGAGTTGCCCCCAACGAATAAATATCCGTGCGATGGTCGACCGGACGAGCCTCAATTTGTTCAGGACTCATGTAGCGCAACGTTCCAACAATGTCGCCAGTAATCGTCAACTCGGCGTGAGTTTGAATTCGAGCCAATCCGAAATCAGTAACATACAATTTGCCGCTTTGATCGAGCATCAGATTCGAAGGCTTGATGTCGCGATGCACGATACCTTCCTTGTGAACAAAATCGAGCGTCTCGGCGGCCTGGATTCCCAGCCGGACAACGTTTTGAATGAACGCCTGATGGTTCGATCCATGTTGAGTTGAAATCTGAGCGATCGCGTCCGTGTCATCGGCCGTTGTGGGTTCGTTCGACGCGTGGCGTTTCAGTGATCTCGCGCCGCGCGATTCCCGATTAACGTGGGACGCCCTGTCTCCATGAATTGAGGCGACCACTTCAGCCAACGTCTTTCCCTGAACAAGGTCCATCGCATAGTAGTGAACGCCACGCTCCACTCCAACCGCGTAAACGCTGGCGATGTTAGGATGCTTCAGCATCGCCACTGCAGTCGCCTCGTTTTTGAAACGGTCGAGTTGTTTGCTCTCCAGCAGCGCTCCCAGCGCCAGTATCTTCAGTGCGACGCGACGGTTCAGCGAGATCTGTTCCGCTTCGTAGACGATTCCCATGCCGCCTCGCCCCAATTCGGCAATCAACCGAAAATCGCCGAGACGTCGATCTGGAGCTTGCGAGTTCTCGTTCGTTACGTCATCAAATCCATACGTTGCCCGATGTAACAGTTCGAGGCTCTCAATGCACGGTGCGAGCTGGTCTGCGATTTCGCGATGTCGATCGAGAAACTCACTTCGCGAAATCGCCTCCCGACGTTCGATGCATGACAGATATTCTTCCAGCGCCGACGCGACATGTTTCGAATCCGTGCAGTCAGAGGCGTAGCTTTGCGATGTAGTCTTCATATGGGAACAGGCCTCGGCAACACTTGCTGCTGATCACGGTTGAGTTTTTAAAGGTAATGATTCATGCGATTTCGGAGCTCATTCAACGCCCGCACCCATAGGGCTCGAACCGTTCCAATCTCTCGCGACATACGTTCGGCGATTTCGTTCCACTGGCGCTCCTTGATACTCCGCAGCAGTATGACCTCGCGGTAGTGCTCGGGCATCTGAGCTAATTCATCGGCGAGCAAAACAGAAAGCTCGCGTCGTTCCGCTTGTGCACTCGGCGATGTCGCGCTGGCAATCACAAGAGCCCCCAGGGCATCGCCCGAATTAAGTTCGCCTTGGACGGGAACTTCACGAGCAACATTTCGTCCGGCGCTTTGATGATGCCGCACGAAATCGACCAAGCAGCGGGACAAGATCTTCCGCAGCCACACAGTCAGTTCCGCTTCCGACCTTCCACGAAACTGCCCGAATCGCTCGTGAGCTTTCAGCAACGTTTCTTGCACCAAATCGGAAGCATCGATCCTCGCCGGAAGTTGATCCGGCAGCCAGATCTGGGCAGTCACTCGAAGATAATTGCGGTAGGTCGTCAGCAATTCGTCGAGTGCGTCTGCATCCGCTCCCCGCGCCTTTTCGATCAAATCAGCGATATTCATAACTTGGGAGTTTAACCGCCGTTTATGGCTTCTTCCATCGCGTGAAATTCAATCCCAGCACGAACAGAATCACTGTCACAAACACGGATGAGTTCGGCTCGGGCACGGCTGCAGCTTGTACTCGCTGTCCCTTTTCGTAGCCACCGTCCTG
>JAGQPC010000777.1 GCA_020426925.1 Planctomycetales bacterium
CGACACCAACTTATTTTCGGGATGCTGCCAACGCATCAAAGCTTCAAAACCAACAATCGCACCACTTTGCAAGTTGACAATTGGTTGGTAGTGAAGAATCAATTGATCATCGCTGAGAACGGCTTTTCGAAGTTGGTTCTGCAAAGTCAACCGCTCGGTAACTTCGCGGTGCATGTCGGGATCGAACTGGCTGACTCTCGCTTTGCCAGACGATTTTGCCTCGTACATTGCCGTGTCAGCTTCTCGAATGACTTCTTCGGCGCTTTCCTGCATCTTGCCGAACGAGATTCCGATGCTCGCGCACGGGAAGATTTCATTAACGCCAAACAGGCACGGCTCGCAGATTCTCTTCAGGATCCTGCCCGCGACTACTTCAGCCTCCGCGCGATCTTCGATTCGCTCAATCAGTACAGCAAACTCGTCGCCGCCAAGACGCCCAACAACCGTTTCGTGACTGCGGACAGAAGATTCCAATCGTTCGGCAATGGCGATCAGAAGTTGGTCACCAACATCATGGCCCAAACTGTCGTTGATCAGTTTGAAATTGTCCAAATCGATGAATAGAACAGCAAAGGCCTCTTTGCCAATGCGTTTTGAATAGTCGAGACTCCGTGTGATTCGATCCAAAAACAGCATACGATTCGGCAGCGACGTCAGCGCATCGACGACTTTTCTCGCTGACACGTCAGACAACGAGCCTGCCAAACGCAACGCCATTCCAGATTCATCGCGGAATGCTAGACCTCGACAGTACATCCAGCGGCAAGTGCCGTCCGCGTGCAACATGCGAAGTTCCGTTTCGATGTGCGGAGAGTTGCCATTTAGATGGTCTTCGAATTCGGATTCGACGCGAGATCGGTCGGCCTGATAAATTCGCTCGAACCAGTCTGCAGGCGAGCGAAGAGTCGCGGTTTCCTCGATGCCCAACATAGACTTCCAGCGTTCGGAATAGTAGACCTCGTTCTTACGCAGATCCCAATCCCAAAGGCCATCGTTGGTCGCTTTTGCCGCTAGAGAATAGCGTTCTTCACTGGCTCGCAACGCCTTTTGAGCTTGGACCATCTGCAATTGCGTGACGACTCGAGCCAGAACTTCATCCGAATCGATGGGTGTCGTGATGTAGTCGTTCGCTCCGTGCTGCAGGGCGGAAACGACGTACGAGCTGTCAGAGCGCGCCGTAATGATGACAATCGACAGTTCCGTGCGCGAGTAGGCTTCGCGAAGTTTTCGCAAAAGACTGAGTTCGGCCATTCCATCCGTGTTAACGTCAAGCAAGATCAAATCGACTGAATGACTGTTCAGATAGGCCGTTGCTTCCTCGCCGGTTTCGACACACTCGGATTCGATTCGATTGCAACGCAATAGATCTTGCAGCACGAGACGATTCGCTCGCTCGTCATCAACGATCAAGACAGTCGATTTATCAAGATGTGCGCAAGGATCTTCAGATTTCATGCTGATCCGCTTCGGATTGGCCACAACAAAACTTAGGCCAAAGGCGGCGTCCCAGCGCGGACCGTGTCCCCGTGCGAGGGAATTCCTCACGACAACAAGATTGTGTTTAGGTTGATTTCAGGACGAGCGCGGTTGTAGCGACTATACGGAACGCCGGGGGATCCCATTCTGCAACCGCTACGAACTCGGTAAAATCGGCGTCTCAAACCACACAATGAAAATGGACGATTGGTTCAATCCCGATATTTAGACGAGCAAACAAAATGGCAAAAAAGCAGATTCAGGATGTAGACGTTGCGGGCAAAAAGGTTCTTATTCGCGTCGATTTTAACGTTCCGCTCGACGACGGTTTGAAAATCACGGACGACCGCCGCATTCAGATGGCTCTTCCTTCTATCAAGTCGGTACTTGATCGCGGGGGATCGGTCATTCTGATGAGTCACCTAGGCCGTCCCAAAGGTGAACCAGATCCCCAGTTCAGCCTGAAACCGACCGCAGATCGTTTAGGCGAATTAGTTGATGCAAACGTAACCTTCGCGACAGACACTGTAGGCGCCGACGCGAAAGCAAAAGTCGATGCACTGCAACCAGGCCAAGTTGTGGTTCTGGAAAACCTCCGTTTTAACGAAGGTGAAAAAACTGGCGACGTCACGTTCGCGTCGGAACTCGCCTCGATGGCTGACATCTACTGCAACGATGCGTTCGGAACCTGTCATCGAACCGACGCGTCGATGCTGGCAGTCCCGCAAGCGATGGGAAGTAAACCGAAAGTTGTTGGCTTTTTGGTAGCCAAAGAAATTCAATATCTCAGTGACGTGATCAATTCGCCGGAGAGCCCTTTCGTTGCGATCGTCGGAGGCAAGAAAGTATCGGACAAAATAAACGTGATCGACAACTTGCTCAAGATCTGTGACAAGGTCCTGATCGGCGGCGCGATGGCGTACACATTTGCGCTCGCGAAGGGTGGTCAGGTCGGCAAAAGTGTTGTCGAACGCGACAAGGTAGATTTAGCAAACGAGCTGTTAGCGCAGGGCGGCGACAAATTGGTGCTTCCCGTGGACACTCATTGTGGCGACGATTTCAGTTCCGATTGCAATAAGCTTATTGTCGATGCTGGTCAGATCCCGGACGACTACGAAGGTCTGGACATCGGTCCGACAACAGCCGCATTGTATGCAGACATCGTCAAATCGGCGAAGACGATTGTATGGAACGGGCCTATGGGCGTGTTCGAATTACCGCCATTCGACGAGGGCACCAAGATCGTCGCCAAAGCGATCGCCGATGGCGAG
Source organism: Planctomycetales bacterium (assembly GCA_020426925.1). Classification (GTDB taxonomy): domain Bacteria; phylum Planctomycetota; class Planctomycetia; order Pirellulales; family Pirellulaceae; genus JAGQPC01. The sequence continues at coordinate 2,748 of JAGQPC010000777.1, forward strand.
GGTACCAGCATCATTGGTGGAGGCGACAGCGCCGCTGCGATTCAGCAACTTGGTTTTGCCGATCAAGTTAGCCATGTCAGCACGGGCGGCGGTGCGAGCCTAGCCATGCTGGAAGGACAAAAGTTCGAAGCCGTCGATGTCTTGGACGATATCTAGAACTGATGCGGATCTTTTGATCAGCCATAAAGTCCCGGGCACTGAATATCGTTCATGCGAAGGTACGCGATCAGGAATGCTCGATGATGAATGACGTGATTGACGCCGAACGACTTCAAAACAGCAATTCGCGGCATCGTGAATAGCTCGGTGCCGGATTGCAATAGAGTCCAAGGCTGCGCCAAATCCTCATCGGAAGCTGAACTTATCAACTCGCAAGCGGTCGCCAGGTTTTTGTCGAAGGCGACCAGGATTTCTTCTTGCGAATTCAGTAGCGGCGTACTGTACGGCTCGCCACCTGGAGGTGAGATATCAAACGACGTCGTCTGTAAAGTAGGTTCGATCCAAGTCAGCGTGTCGACCAAGTGAGACGCAACCCAGCCAATCGAATTCAGACTGTCGTGTGCTTTCCACGCGAGAAGTCGATCCGGAACTAATTTCAGAATGCTGCGAGTGCCCTTCATTTCTTGTTCGAATTCGGGCAAGAAAGTATCGACTAACGACATTTGTCACTCCTTTTTGCTATCGCGACTTTTTTTGAACTGGACTATTTCGAAGCCTCATTGTCTTCCTTGACTCGGTCAGGCGTATCCAGCCGCACAGCTTCAATTTCACGGGTCGCGGAAATCAAGTTAATGACGAAGACCAGCGCCGCGGCAGATCCGACGATGCCAGGAACGAAGTCCACGGGTAACCCATGATCTGCAGATTGCACCAGCGTCCACATCCAATTTGTGACCTGTAAATAGGAATACTGGCTCCCAATCATTCTCTGCGTTATACCCTGAATTACGAAAGGAATAGCAACACCTAGAAACGGAATCATGATGTGCAATAAGAACGGCAGTGCGGGCCCGTATTGCTCTCGGTGTGGAACCATAATCAGCACCAGGCGACTTAATCCCAAGTAAAAGATAAAGTAGCCGACCGATAAAAACATCGTATCGTACATGTATCCAGGAACAGCTCGCCCGTTTGCCCACGCTGGCCCCAATTCCGAAAGCGCGAGCGTGAACAAAAATATCCCAACGGCGTGGCAGACAGAGAAAATGTAGCCTGTCCCCGACCCCGGGTTAAACCACGTGAAGAGCATTCGCCCCAAGAACGATTTTGGCAAGCTTCGTTTGACTCGCGGAGACATCACTCCGCTTTCGCCGGTTAAGAAAATGCCATACACGAACAATGTCGCGAATGCAAAAAAAGACATAACCACGGCGACAATTTCTTCTTTGATGGTGACTGCTCCATAGCTGACCCATCCAGCGAATAGGATCGCCTGAATAAAGATCGCGATGCGAACTCGAGTCGACCGGTTATCTCCGGCAAAGCTGTTTTGGCCCGCAGCCACAAGAATCACGATAGCTAAAAACGTGGCGTATCCCGACAGCAACGCCGCGTTACCGATCCAGAATCCCGACTCGCCATACGGCGCGCGATCCATCTCGTCGAGAATCTCGAAAAAGCCAACAAACCAAACAAACGAACCGAAGACCAATGCAAACAACAAGACCACGGTCATCAGCATTTGCCAGGCACGAGCTGCGCTCAAGCTGGCCATCATGAGTCCGATCGCACTGAATAGGATCGATGCCAAGAACGTGTAGAACAGGAACATGAAGATCGTGAACATGTCGACGCCACGCAACAAAAACGTAAACGTCATGCACGGCGCCAGAACCGAGTAATACACAATCATCTGCAGGATCGCGCTACCAAGCTTGCCGGTCACGATTTGTCTCGATGAAAGAGTCGTGATCGAAAGCAGCTCATAGGTTCCGTCCTCCCGTTCAGATGAAAGTGAACGAAACGCCGAATACGGAACGATAATCAACATCGGAACGGCAAGGATAACGTAGTAACCGGCCAGAAGGCTCAAACCACTTGGCGCGTAATAGATGCGTGGCATCTGAGCGATCGTGCCCAGAAAGCTCCAGCCCCAGGCACAGATGAGCAACGCGGTAAACGTGAACGTGAACGATCGACTCTTCAGTGCCTGACGAGCCTCCTTGACCAGAATCGGATTCAGATAATCGGCCAGGTTGATCAATACGCTTTCGACTTGGTTCAAAAACGAGCGAGTCTTTGATTCATCAATTGGATCGGCCACAATAATGGCGTCGCTTGCATCGCTGGAGCTCATTGAACGATCCCCTTGGTGACGTTCATGAATACATCCTCAAGCGATCGCTCTTCACTTCCGAAACTACAAACGTCGAACCCTTTTTCGATCATGTGACGTAGGATGCGAGCTTCGTCGAGGCGGTCGCCGTTGTGACGAAAACGCACAATCGCATCGCCAGCTCGCACATCTGAGATTTCAGTCTTCTCATTGAGCCATTCGACAACTTTGTCGAGGTCGGAGATGACACGTACGGCAACTTCGCGTCCGCCACCTCCGGCCTGTTTTTGAATTTCGTCTACAGTCCCAGTTGCGAGCAGTTCTCCCTTTTCGATGATTCCGATCCTGTCGCACATTTCCGCAAGCTCCGTGAGAATGTGCGAGCTGATCAGAATCGTTTTGCCTTGGCCCGTCGCAAGTTCACGAATCATTTCTCGAAGCTCGATACGCGCCCGCGGATCCAGACCTGCGGCCGGTTCGTCCAAAATCATCACGGACGGATTGTGGATCATCGACCGGCCTAAACACAGACGCTGCTTCATGCCTTTTGAGAGACCGCGAATAGGTTTGTTGGCCAGACGGTCGAGTTGAGTGAAGCTCATCGTATGGCGGAGGGCCCGTTGTCGCTCTGCTCCCATCAGGCCATACGCGCGTGCGTAAAAATCAAGGTACTCGTAGCAATTGACGTTCGGATACGTACCGAAGTAATCGGGCATGAAACCGAGTCGGCGACGGACTCGATCGGGATCAGTGATCACCGAAAAGCCATCGACTCGCGCATCGCCATACGTCGGGATGTCCAGCGTCGACAGGATCCGCATGCTGGTCGTCTTACCCGCGCCGTTGGG
>JAGQPC010000778.1 GCA_020426925.1 Planctomycetales bacterium
CAAGAAAACTGAATATGCCAGCATCGATAGCCAAATCGTCCAGCGAATCAGCAATTGTCCAGGCATTTGACTTCAGCTCTGCAACCAGGCGAAAGGGATGAATTTCGCAGAATCTTTCGCAAATTCGATGTCGAAGATGTACTAGTACAAAATCGGGTAAGGCTCTAAAATGTGGGGCTTCGAACAATCGACTCAAATGAGGTAAGGGCAATCCAATGCCAAAGCAAAAGACCCATAAGGGCACCAAAAAGCGATTCCGCTTGACGGGGACCGGTAAGGCGAAGCACCGTCAATCCGGCACCAGTCACCTGGCCGCTCGTATGAGCCAAAAGCGTAAACGCAATCTTCGCGGAACTACGGTCGTCGACAAGACCGTTTTGAAACAGATTAGCGAAGCATTGAACCACAACAGCTACTAACGCAGCCGCGTTCAAACAATCTATTGGTCTGGCGCACGGGCAGTACAACGCTTTTCTTTAGAAAAGGGCCTTGGGCGCCTCAGAGTAATAATAGAGAGAAAGAAAATGAGAACAATCAAAGGTGCCGCTCGCAATCGTGCGAAAAAGAGACTCTTTAAACGAGCCAAAGGCTACCGCGGCGGACGACGGAATCTACTACGGACGGTCAAGGAAACCCTTGTTCGGGCCGGCGCATATGCGTTTCGCGATCGACGGGTTCGAAGGCGTCAATTCCGACGACTCTGGATTATTCGTATCAATGCAGCTTGCCGAATGCGGGGCATGCGGTACAGCCAATTCATTTCTGGCCTGAAAAAGGCAAACATTACGCTTGATAGAAAATCATTATCAGAAATGGCGATCAGCGACCCGAACGCTTTCGATCAAGTCGTGAAAGAAGCACAAGACGCATTGGCGGCATAACTGCAACGGCATTATGCCCGCTAGTTCGGCTCGACGAGCTAGAAAAACGTACACTTTAATTCATGATTACGAGCCGCCGAGTTCACTCTCGAGCGGCTCGTTGAATTTCGTAGTTGGGCCAAACCCAAATCGACGGAAACCACGTGGGATTCATCATGGCGCTTTCAGATTTTGTTTCACAACTCGACCAACTCATTGCGGATGCCAAAAATGCATTTGAAGAGGTCGGAGACATCGCATCTCTGGAAGAAACGCGAGTCGAATTCCTTGGTGCAAAGAATGGTCGTCTCAAAGCTGCTCAAAAGTTGATGGGGACTGTCGACAAAGCGGACAAGCCGACCGCAGGCAAGAAGTTCAACGAAGTCAAGCAAACGATCGAAGCTGCATTTCAATCGAAAAAAGAGTTGCTGGGTGATCCGGCCGCTGCCAAAAAATCCGGAGCCACTTTCGACCCGACACTCCCTGGCGTGAAGTTTCGGTTAGGGAGACTGCATCCGATCACCCAAACGATCGAGGAGCTCAAGGACATCATGGGACGCCTCGGGTTTTCTGTTGCCGATGGCCCGGAAATCGAAGATGACTGGCATAACTTTGAAGCTTTGAATATTCCTCACGAACATCCCGCTCGTGATCCGCTGGACAATTTTTACTTGGGCACAGCAAACGCAAATACCGGCGGTGACAAACCGCTGTTGCTGCGAAGTCAAACCAGCACCGTGCAAATACGCGTCATGGAATCGACACCGCCACCGATTCGAATCATTTCGCTGGGGCGAGTCTATCGCCCTGATACCGCCGACGCGACGCACTATCCGATGTTCCATCAAATGGAAGGATTGCTCATCGATCGTAGCGTCACTATGGCTGACCTCAAGAGCGTGCTCCGTCTGTTCGCGGTTAGCTACCTGGGCGGCGACGTTAGCATTCGATTCCGTCCGTCGTTCTTTCCGTTCACGGAACCGAGCGTTGAGGCCGACTACTTTTGGAACGACACTTGGGTCGAATTTGGAGGAGCCGGTATGGTCGATCCAAACGTGCTTCGCGCGGTCGGCTACGATCCAGAAGAAGTGACCGGATTCGCGTTCGGACTCGGCGTAGAAAGGCTATGCATGCGACGACACGGCATCACCGACATTCGCGAATTCTACAAAAACGACGTCCGCTTTCTGGAACAGTTTTAGACTTGAAGTCTCGGAATTGTTTTCGCGTATGCGGCGAGCTAACCAAAACACCTAAACAAATGGTAAAAGATAACGAAGGCCTCTCATGAAAGTCTCCTGGAATTGGCTGAAAGACTACGTATCGCTCGATATGCCAATGGCCGAGGTAGAAAATCGCTTGGCGATGTCGGGTCTGAACCACGAAGAAACGATCGCAGCTGGCGATGACTTTCAAATCGATCTCGAAGTCACCAGCAATCGCTCAGACTGTAACGGCCACATCGGTGTTGCTCGTGAGATCGCCGTGTTGTGGGAACGCGATTTGTGCATTCCAGATCCAGCGCCGGTTGAAAAAGGCGCAAGTGTCGCCAAGCTAATCGATGTTTCAATTGAAGCACCGCTGCTGTGCCCGCAATACACGGCGCGCGTCGTTCGAGGCGTAAAAGTAGGACCAAGCCCCGATTGGCTCGTAAACCGTTTGCAGACGTTGGGTATCAACGTCATCAACAATATTGTGGACATCACGAACTACGTGCTCATGGAGTGCGGGCAGCCCTTGCACGCGTTTGACTACGCGAAGATTGGTGGACAGAAGATCATCGTTCGCGAAGCAATCAAGGACGAACCGTTTCTCGCCATCGATCATAAAGAGTACGCGCTTTCAACCGGAATGTGCGTCATCGCCGACGACACTCGCCCCGTCGCGCTGGCCGGCGTGATGGGTGGCGCGGACACCGAGGTTGGCAACGATACGGTTGACGTTCTGATCGAGGCCGCGGATTTCGATGCGCTGTCGGTGCGAACGACGGCTCGGAAGCTGAGGCTACATAGTGATTCGTCGTATCGTTTTGAACGAGGCGTTGATCCAAACGGAATCGATTGGGCCAGCCGTCGTGCATGCGAAATCATATTGGATCTGGCTGGAGGCGAACTTGCATCCGGCGTCGTGAACGTTCACCCAAATCCGCGACCACAAAATGAACCTGTCGTCGTTCGTTTCTCACAACTGAAACGCGTTCTGGGCATCGAACTCGATAAGTCAAAAGTGATCGACATTCTGACTCGGCTCGGATTGGAAAAACAATCGGACGATGACAACCAGGCAACGTTTGTCGCTCCATCTTGGCGAAAAGACCTTGGGCGCGAAATTGATTTGGTCGAAGAAGTCGCTCGAATCAACGGCTACGACAAAATCCCAGAAGACGTTGGCGTACCGATGGCTCCATCCCACCGGTCCAATACAGATCGAGTGCTCGGAAAAGTGCGGCACGCTTTGACTTCGGCAGGCTTTAACGAGGCGCTAACGCTAAGTGTAACGGAAGAAAACCTCGCTGATGTATTCAGCCCTTGGACCGATCGTCCAGCAATTCATAGCGGCACATCGATGCTGAAAGGTGCGGATCGCTTGCGAAGGAGTCTGGTCGCCAGCATTTTGACGGCACGCAAAATCAACGAGTCGTTGGCTAATGAGCAAATCCAATTGTTCGAAACAGCCAAAGTGTACTTGCCATCGGATGGCGAGTTACCCGAAGAGCATCGAATGCTCGCACTGACCAGCGGCAAAGACGATTTTCGCGAAGTGAAAGGCGTGATCGAACAGATGTTGTCGGCGCTTCATAGTCAATGCGAGTTGACGCTTGCCGACTATTCGCACGACTTCTTTGTGGCCGGGCAAGGAGCCGAATTGCGGTTGGGCGACATGCTCTTGGGATTCATGGGAGTAACAAGCGCAAAAGCGATGAAAGCGTGTGGGCTCCGCAATCCATCGGTGGTTGCTGAGTTAAAGTTGGAAGTCCTGGAATCGGTCGCCAACTTAGTCCCGCAATTCAGTGAACTCAGCCCTTATCCAGCGATCAGCCGGGATTTGAACTTCATCGTGTCAGAGCAAGTTCGCTGGGCGGATCTAGAATCGACCGTTCGAAGTGCCGCAGGCGAACATTTGGAATCGGTCCAGTACCGCGAAACCTACCGTGACTCGAAGAGCGACGGCGCTGACAAGAAGCGGTTGCTGTTTTCCTTCGTCATTCGCTCTGCCAATCACACGCTGACCGGCGACGAGGCCGATCAGATCCACGGCAGCATTATCGCCGCGTGTGAAAAGACACACGACGCAAAGTTGGTTGCGTAAGAAACCTCAATGGCGTGCCCGAGCGATCAGTCGGTTACGATCGCCGACGTCCG
>JAGQPC010000779.1 GCA_020426925.1 Planctomycetales bacterium
GGCTCGATCAGACTTTACTCGACGGCATTAATGATCAATTCGCGGATATCGTCAACAGCGGGCATTTTAAGCAGACTGAAGCGCTCGCTGCTGAGGCTGATGAAGAAGAACTGGCGCACTTGCCGAGGCTCGTTTTTAATTTCGATCGGCGGAATCTCGGCAGACTGCGACAGTTGATCAACTGCATCAATGCCGGCGATTTATCACCGGCTCATATGGAATCGTAACGCACGTTAGTGTCTTTCGGTCATGACTCGCGGATGGTAATGCCTACTGGAAAATGATCGCTAAAGCCAGCTGCGTTGATGTTTCTCGCTACATCTCCTTTTGGTAAGCCAAAACGGATCGGACCTTCGTTCGCTTTGGGCGAAACCATTTCCGGGAAGGCAATAATGTGGGCCGAGTTATCGACGACCTTAAAATCGCTGCTGCCGGCGTCGAGAAAAGGTCGGTTCGCGAGAATCTGATCGAATAGATTGCCGTTGTTGTCATAGTAAAGCGTGCCTTCTAGCACTCGGTCATTGCCGTTCAAATCGGTAGCTGGGGTTACCAGATACTCCCACGCGAAATTGTAGAATCGTTCGGAAGTCGCACGCTCTACGTCGCCGCGTTCCCGCGTCGCGCGTGCATTGATTGTCAGCGATGAATCCCATGGATCGTCGTTCAGATCGCCCAAGGCCAGGACGGGAGTGCGCGTGAGCGCGGTCGATGTTGCGCGGATTCGTTTGTGCCAATACGACAGCGTTTCGCCCGCGGTTGCTCGGAATCCGGCGCTTGCTGCAGCTCCGGCATTGCCGTAGCGAGACGGCCAGTGATTTGCCATCACGACAAGTTCTTTTCCAGTGGTCGTTGTCTTGAACGTCGCTTGCAAAATATCGCGAGTGCCGGTCCGGCGCATCACGAAATGATTAAAGACCAGCGACGGATCCACGCTGAACGCATTTTGATCGTACAGAAACGCTGTATCGATCCCTCGAGAACTCAAGTCCGCAGTTGCGTGGATGACACCATAATTTCGCGCCGGTAAGTGCGGCGATAGGGTCGAAACAAGGTCACTTAGGACGTGATGATCCTCGACTTCACACAGTCCCAAAATATCTGGCCCCGCACCACTGTCCATCTGGCGAATGATGTGTGCAAGCTGGTCGAGCTTCGTTTGGTACAGTGCCTGCGTCCAGCCGTCCAAGTCTGAACCCAGATCGTCCGCGACCCAGTCGATTCGGTGCGGGTGATTTTCGGGGCCAAAGAGGTTTTCGACGTTCCAAAAAGCGATCAGGTAGTCTGCCATCGCAAGCTCCACGCAAAAAATGTGAACGGCGGCGATCAGTGTCATGATAGGCGCAACCTGACGCTTCCCCAATCCGGCCAGAACTGGAGCCTGTTAGCGGAAAAAGCCCGACGGTCAGCCAGCGCCGCAATCAGGGTTATCAAATCTGCCATCCGCACAGATCTCAATGGTTGACCTGCCCGTATCCCGCGGCTAATCTGGTAGGTTCGTTTCTGGTAATCCTGCCCGCGATTAGTATTGGCATTTCTTATACACCATCTATGCAACTCAAGTTAATAAAACTGTACTGCGACATCGCGGCCCAGCGAAGCTTTTCGCGTGGTGCCAAAGAGAATTCCGTGTCGCAGTCTGCGGCTAGTCAGATGATTAGTCAACTTGAGCAGCGATTGGACGTGAAGCTGATCGATCGTTCGAAGCGTCCATTTGTCCTGACGGCTGAAGGTGACTTGTTCTATCGCGAAGGGCGTAAGTTGCTAACGAGTTACCAAAAGCTTGAGGACAAGGTTCGCAACTTGCACTCGGTTGTCTCAGGTCGCGTTCGAGTTGCCTCGATTTACTCCGTCGGACTGAGCCACATGAACCAATCGGTTCAGGATTTCATGTCGGCAAATCCGAAGACGAACATTCGCATCGAGTATCAGCATCCTGATCGCGTATACGAACTGATCGAACGGGATGAAGTGGACTTTGGGTTAGTGAGCTACCCGAAGAATTCGCGAACTGTCGAAGCGATCGCGTGGCGCAATGAACCGATGGTGCTGGTTTGCTCCAAAGACAATCCGCTCGCTGAATTGCAGAGAGCCACGCTTCGCCATTTTCACGGGCAGCAGATGGTTGCCTTTCAGCGCGGGTTACGAATCCGGCACGAAATAGACAAAGCGTTGACGATGGCGGGTATTGAAGTCAACGTCGTCATGCAGTTTGACAACACAGAAACGATGAAACGAGCAATCGAGATCGATTCTGGTATCGGTTTGTTGCCGGAACCAACCGTGTCCCGTGAAGTCAGTTTTGGAACACTGGCGGCCATCCCGCTCGTTGGTGAAACATCTCTTGTACGACCTCTTGGAATTGTTTGGCG
>JAGQPC010000780.1 GCA_020426925.1 Planctomycetales bacterium
CAATCGTCAATGATCAGGAGTGCCGGACGTGCAGCCCTGCCGATGGAAGATAAGTACGCGCAGACTGTTTGAACGGTGCGTGATTCTGTCAGGTATTCGCCAGCCGCTGCTTTGCAGTCCGTACCAAGCTCGAGCGCCGGGAATGACTGAGCTAACACTCCAACATCACCGTTGAACTCACCTTCAAATCGCTCGTTGAATCGGTCATCGATAACTTGGGCGTGCGTGGTAGCGAATTCGTTGAATATCGCCATATGGCCTCGAAATCCATCGGTCGTGCCAGATCCTTGAAGAACACAAAATCCGTTACTGACTGCGCGCCTCGCAACCTCGTCCAGTAGCCTGGTTTTCCCTGAACCAGATTCGCCTTCCAGCATGACCAGTTCGCTGGAACCTGAACTGGCAGATTCCAGATGCTGCGCGATCCGCTGCAATTCTGATTCGCGACCAACGAACGATGGTTCGACGAGAGTGTCTCGAACGTCGTGACCACCAATCACAAAACTCGGATCGCGTACGCCTGTGTCAACTGCCTGAAGAACAGCTTCGAGGTCCTTTGCAACGGCAAGCGATGTTTGATAGCGATCATTTGGCGTCTTGCTGAGCAGACGGTGCATGATCTGTTCCAGCACATGGGGTGCGCTGACGCGGTGAGCATTGAGTGTCGGAATGTCATTCGTCATTTTCGACAACAACACACTGCTAACATCGTCACCGCTGTACGGTGGATGTCCCGCCAGCATGTAGAACAAAATGCAACCGGCAGAATAAAGATCCGACGGAATCGCCACATCGCCTTCTATTGCTCCAATGAACTCTGGAGATCCGAACATGGCGACTTGTAGCTTCGCATCGTTGTCGCTGTCCAAGTGAGTCTTGCAGTCATACTTGTCCAGCAGCGTCGATTTACCTGTTTCGGAAACAAGCAATTGAGACGGATCGACGTATCCAAAGACAAGGCCAGCTTGATGGTAAGCATGAAGGCCCAAGAACATCGACACTCCAGCTCGCAGCGACATGCGGAACTGCATTGGAACGCAGTCCGAGCCGACGCGACGCGCGGTGTCGTCGTGCTCTTGAGAAACAATTAACGCGCAATCATCTGAACTCGAAGCACATACGAATTGTGGAACGGAATCGCCACTGAGCGAACGGAGCTGATTTACTTCGTACGCGATCCGCGAGCTGCAACCTGGTGACAGAACTCTGCGGATGCGAACGGTCTCGCCTGATGTTTCATCGTGTCCGACTGCAATTTGAACCGCGTCGTTCGCGGTAACAACGGCCTGTACGGTGATCGGGCGATCGAGGTTCTGGTCCACGGTCTGCTGAAACGCAGCCACTGATTGGGAAGCTTGACACATCGGTTATCGCCTCGCGCAGTGCTAACAACTCAGTTGATAAGTCCACTGCACATGCCATTGAAAAACAGTCTGGGTGTGTCTATTAGAATTCGGTTCCAATAGATGAGCGTCGCTTGAAATCAACCGTAGAATATGCGGCAAATACGCACGAGAATGGAGGTAATTCCGAACAAACTGAAGCTACTGGCTGCCAGACACTCCTCCTGCAGGGTTATAGACATAACGAGAATGTCTTGTACTGTCACATAGTAACAATTACATGAAGTGCAGCTATTATTCCCATTGCATCATGGAGGAACTAGCCGCCATCTAGCATAGCGAATTCATGAACGACGGAACCTTGGTCCATGTGCTCCATTCGCATTTTGACCATCATGCGAATCGGATGGCAATCTCATATGACGATGGAGATGGACCGCTCAAGCTAACCTATGGCCAATTAGGTCATCGAGTCGAATCCGTTGCGTGGCAGTTAGCGAGCTACGGATCCAAGGATGACGTCGCTTGCCTTGTCTATGATCACGGCATCGATTTCGTTATTGGTTTTTTGGCTTGTCTCTTCACTGGCATCGTGGCTGCTCCAAGTTCTCCACCGAGAGCGTCGCGCAATCGTGATACGAACCAACGGCTGGAACGCTTTGTGTCCATTTGCCGTCAGGCTGATCCGCGTCTGGTGCTAACTACACGAGAACTGCGTCCACAAATCGAACGCGGTTTGCAAGACACTGCCGACCCGCAGATCGTGTGCACTGATCGAGTCAGTGAAGCGAACTCGACTCATCTCCAGCCAGACGTTCGCCCCGACGATATTGCTCTTTTGCAATACACATCGGGATCGACCGGAACTCCTAACGGCGTGATGATATCGCATGCCAATCTGGTGGCGAATCAGCAAGCGATACAACGGGCAACAGGTTCATCATCGTCCACTGTGTCCGTAAGCTGGCTGCCGCTGTTTCACGATATGGGCCTGGTTTCCGGTTTGCTACACCCGCTGTATTTAGGTGGGCTGGCCGTGTTAATGAGCCCGCAGCAGTTTACTTCTAACCCGATGCGTTGGTTGGAAGCGATCTCAAAGTATCGCGCCACGTTCACGGGCGGGCCGAACTTTGCATACGAATTGCTGGCGGATCAAGTCACCTATGCCGAGCGGAACTCGTTGGACCTGTCGTCACTTCGAGTCTTGTACAACGGCGCGGAGCCTATCGACGCAGCGACAATGCGACGTTTTGTCGAACGATTTCGGGCCTGCGGACTTCGAGAAGGAGCAATCTTCCCTTGCTACGGTCTCGCCGAATCGACGCTCATCGTCAGCGGTGGTCCGATTGACAAAAGTCCCACGGTGCGAAGTGTCGACCGACATTCGCTCGAACTAGGAATGATACAAAACGCCGCTGAGCATGCAGATTCAGTCGATCTAGTTAGCTGTGGATTGCCGACCGATTCCAAAATAATCATTGCTGACCGAAGCACGCAGGCAGCGCTTAATAGAAACGAAGTCGGTGAGATTTGGGTGCAAAGCGACAGTGTCGGCGCTGGATACTATTTGGATGATGATGCGACCGCCGAAACGTTTCTCAATACACTTGACGGTTACGATGGCACGTTTCTTCGCACGGGAGATCTGGGCTTCATCGACGAACGTGGTGAACTCTTCGTCACAGGGCGGTGCAAAGACATCATCGTTGTGTGCGGGCGGAACATCTATCCGCAAGATGTTGAACGGTGCGTGTCCCAGGTCCTTTCCTTGTCGCCGCGATATCGCTGTGTTGCCGTGGGATTGAAGCGATTTGGAACTGAGCAAATTGGCTTGTTAGTCGAATGTAATTCGGAACTGCGAAAGTTGGCTCGGCAATCGGACAAGACAGAAATCGAAAAACTCGCAGCGGAGACTCGCTCGGAAGTGAACCGCGTGTTTGACGCGTCAGTCGGCATTATCGCGTTCACGCGGACCGGTTCTGTCCCGCGCACGTCGAGCGGAAAAGTCAGGCGGCAAATGTGCGTCGAATTGATCGAGCACAGCGATTGTTCGATATATCGATCGACCACGTTGTTCGAGCAGAAAAGTCCAATTCAAAAATCGAGTCAGGCGGCTCAATTGCAACTACTCCTGTCAACTGTCCTGACACCTTCGCAACTGAAAATCATTGAATCGGTGGGCGAGTCGGTTACGCTCGAGCAGTTGGGAGTGGATTCTCTAACACGTGCATCTGTTGCGTCCGACATTGAAAAGCGGCTGAACATAACTATTGAACCGGCCGAGCTTTCGTCGAAAAGCGACTTGGGTATGCTGGCGAAGTTAATCTCCCGCGCACAAAAGCGACGAGACGCTGCACCAATCAACACACGAAATCGGCATGGCGTTGCGAAGCGTCAAACTCGTCCGTCAGAGCGTGACGAACTGCCAAGCTCGAACGGAGGACGCGTTTACAAGCTCCACGCTCCACAGTCCATCGATTCCAAAGAAACTTCGCTTACCGATTTCGTCCAACGCGAGTCGCGTGACATCTTCGAAAAGACTGCCGACTTTCGCGGATGGTACGACGACGCTGCACAGCGCGGATACAAACGCTACTTGTTACCTGTGCTTAAGCATCAAGGCGGGCGAGCGATCGTCGGAGCGGATGAATACTCATCGCAACGTGAAGTGATTCTGTTTGGATCGGCCGACTACCTTGGATTGGCGCACAGCCGTCGTGTAAAAAATGCGGCAACCGAATCAATCGCGGCGCACGGATGCAACGTGGCGTCAGTACCGCTTGTCGCCGGCTCCACACCGATTCATCAACAGTTAGAACAGGCCATTTGTGATCTGCTTTCGCACGAAGCGTGCGTCCTGTTTCCGACAGGCCATTCGGCCAACATGGCGACCATTGCTGCATTATGCTCTCAGCAAGACACGGTGATCGTCGACAATCGTGTGCACTATTCGATTCTTGAAGGAGCCCGACTGGCGCACTGCCACTGGCGAACATTTGTACACAACGACCCCGACAGCTTGAAGCAAGTGCTTGAATGCGTGCGAAAGCAAGGAGCTGATCGTGGCGCATTGGTCGTGCTGGAAGGAGTTTATGGGATAGACGGCGACCTTCCACTGCTGGATGAGCTTGTTGCAGTGGCTCGTGCTTTTGACGCTCGCGTCATGCTGGACGATGCTCACGGTATTGGAGTCTTAGGACCGCGGGGTGAGGGAACCGCGGCACATCTAAAGGCAAACACGCGCCCTGATATCGTCATGGGGTCTCTCAGCAAGTCGATCGGCAGCTTCGGCGGATTCATTGCCACGTCGCGGAACGTCGCGGACTATTTGCGATTTTACGCCAAAGCGATTTCTTTCGCGGTTGGCCTGCCTGCTGCAAACGCCGCAGCTGGCCTTGAGGGTCTGCAGATCATAGGTGGTCAGCCAGAACGTCTTGAGTCGTTGCGACGGAAGGCTGATTTCCTAAGGGCGGCGCTCTTGGACGAAGGCCTCAGAAATGTTCAACGATCGGAATCGACAATCATGTCGGCCAGAATTGGTGACGAGTCACTGCTGCGAGACATCACTCGAGAGCTTTTCGACGCAGGAGTGTGGGCAGAAGGGCTTCCGTTTCCAGCTGTCGCTCGCGGCCAAGAGCGGCTACGGTTTCGCGTGCGGGAAGTACACGACTTCGAT
>JAGQPC010000781.1 GCA_020426925.1 Planctomycetales bacterium
CCTGAAATCGCGCAATCGCCGTGCTGCGAAACATGTCACTGCGTGTAATAGTATTCCACTTTTTGTCTACTCCATTGGGCGTTGTCCGTCCAGAATAACTTTCCGAGACGTTGTGAACTGCCCGGTCAGGTGTGGCTAACGGGGTTCTGAAGACACGTAGTTTCTGATCCTTACAGTTCCGCACCAACAACTTGAAGTCACTTCCGTGCTGGCACCAAGTGTTGTCGTCAATCTGGACCACATTCCGATTTACACTATTGTTCTGTATTCGTTTTTCCAAGCCGTCTCTTACAGGCTTCGGCATAGTCCCATTTCGAAAAGTAGTAACGTGTCGTTTTGTGCACTGGCATGAATATACAAGCTCCCAATCACGTGGGTGCGGATGGAAAATCCCATAGATATCCTCTTCGCGGTTCTGTACATAGCGAATAGCACAATCATCATCTGTTTCCTTAGTGGCGACCGTTGCCGTCCAATACTCGCGTAAATCAAGTAGTGAAGGCTTATCATCAGTCCAAAACTCGTCAATTTCAAACACCAACGTGTGGTCTAGCCGTGAAGCATCGAGACTGTCTGCGAAGGTAAAGAAGCCGTCATATGACTCCGATGGATCAAATCTTACGACATCTTCACCGGAATCCACAGGAACGAACACTTGCGAAAACGCGTCGGATACGACTTTCACGAATTGTGGAGTCGAAGCTTCGCTCGGTGAATGACTCCCTCCGTAGAGGCGCACGCAAAGAGGAATGCGAGTTGGAACACCCCTTTCCACGCCCTCATAAAGGGAAAAATGCCTGTCAACCGAAAGCAACTCATTGTCCGACTCGCCTCTGGAATTTGAAGGGCACAACTCAAAAATCGATGTTGGCGCATCTGACGCGTAGGAACCTTTGTGGCCGATGGCAACCCGTTGCTCACCGAAAAACGAAAGGTCCCACGTACGAATCTGGTTCTCATCAAGCCTCGCGGGGTCATTTCCACCGTACTTAACAGAGTGTTCGAGCAGGCTGCCTTCTTGAGAAGAAACCAGCAGTGACGTCAGGCCTTCCCGCTTCACCGCCGAAACAATAGATTGCAATACCATCGGATCACGGTCAATGTTCGAATGCACGGACGTTATGACTTTCCAGTCAGAGATCACTAAACGAACTCGATGTGACACTTGCTGGCGTACGTTCGAGGACTTCGTGGTTAGCAATTCACGGATTCCTGAACACTTCAACAACAGTGCCTGAGCCTTATATACGTATCGGTCAATGAGTTGTAGGAACGCGGAGCTACTCAGGTAACGGACGTTTATCCGCCGACACAGTACATGCTTCTGCAATAATGCAAGGTCGTTGTCAGATGGATCGATTCCCAGATGTCGGACGATCTTAGGAATCAGCAATTCCGGATCGATGGCGTCAGTCGTAATTAGGACGACCACTCCTGCATTGTGTTCGTCGAGTTTTCCTGAATCGTCAACAGGAAACGCGTTCGCCAAGAACCGCCTCGAGAGCCGCCCCTTATACGTGCCCGGCGCACCAATTAATGCAGTAAATGAACCCTCTGAAGACTTGACCTTCATCTCGGGATCGGGAACGTATTGCTGATACCGAAGGTCGCTACGCAGTAGGCGGCGGGGTATCCGTTTATCAAACAATGGCAAGCCAAATGTCGGACGGCCAACAAGTTCCAGCGTAGAGTGCGGGTTATCACGAATCTTTCGACTTCGCCGATGAAGTGAATTAATGACTTGCACATGAGCTAGTGTCGTCATGTCCAGCGTGGGCCCACCGACGCGTAGTTGTATGTTGTCGTCCGTGCCATCGATCCAAACGATGCGAGGATCATCAATATTCATGGCTAATTCGGAAGTCCGTGTTCCACCGCCGGACCGTATGGCAAACTCGTGAACACCGCGCACGTGAGCTACACCACGACATTTTTCAATTTCGATGAATCGCTGTGTGTAGTCACCGTCAAAAACATGACGCACTCGAATTACCAAATCTGATACATATTGCTCTGGAAGACGTACATCCTCGTCTGATTCTTCCGCAATAAACACCAACTGGACGTTGATCTGAGCCGCAAGCCGGGCTAACTGCGCCACTCTGGATCGTCGCGATCTGCCCTGACCAAACTGATCCGTCTCTCCAACAAACGTTTCAAGTCCTTCTATCGCATCAACGATCACAAGCGGTGGCACGTCCTGACCGGCGGGCAGCAATCCGACGAGCCGGTTTAGAAAGCCCCAGTCGTCTCCCGCAGTTTCCCGGTGCAGATCCATAAAAAACACTTGCCTCAACGCTTGCTGCGCGTCTGGCAGTTGACGATTGAAAATAGCCCCAATTGATTTGTCGTCTTCTTTCGCAACGAACGGACCTATCGGAACGAGCTGGATCTCTGACTCACTTGAGTCAAAGTGTGGCATTGATTCGACTGCGGCATAGGCCTCAGTGATAGCCGTGTCGCGATTTGCAGGAAAGTTAAGCCCGAATGCCTTCCATTGGTGATGTGCTTGCTCCGACGACAGGTCGGTCGAGACATACAGCACTAGCGGCGCATTGTTGACCTTCTTCCTAACCGCAATCTCATAATTGTCATGTACGTAATGAGATGCCAGATGAAGCCCTAGAATCGACTTGCCACACCCATCCG